>CBESZZ010000104.1:0-9422 GCA_965534055.1 uncultured bacterium
CAACGCGGACAGCGCGAAGCCACCCTGGTAGGCAAACACATCCAGACCTTTTCGTCCCTTAGCCGCAGCGCGCACCGCGGCGCGCGCGGGTCGCTGGTCGAGGTAATAGCCGGTCTTGTGCCCGTCCATCGGCCGAGCCTGATGCACGATGCCGTCTTCATCGAACGCGATCGCCGGCACCGACTTACCGTGGAGCACCCGCACTTCCTCGGGCAGCCCCGCGCGCCCGCGGATCGGCAGATCGTGGCGCGCCACGACGCTGGTCACGCCGAGGTTCTCGACGAGCCACGGGACGATGACGTCCAGACTGCGTTCCACCAGGTTGCTCGTGGATTGCACCACTGCGACCTCGCCGAAGAGATCAATCACCAAACCCGGAAGTCCGTCGGCCTCGCCATGCACGAAGCGACCAGCGCTTAGCTTGCCGCTCGCCCCCTGTCCAAAGAGTGGGGTGTTCGTGTCGGGTGCGCCACAGTCGGGCGACAAGGTACGGCGACGGGCTGCGGCTCGTTGCAGACGCTTAGCGAAGAACTCCGTGCGAGCCGGCACGTCGTGTCCCTCCCACGGGCCGGACAGCCGCAGCGCGAGTCGGCTTCGGATGTCCCAAAACCCCAACCCCATGTCGCGCCCGCCTTCGTCGCGAACGCGCACGATGGCGCTTTGGTTCTCGGGTGCCACTGGATCGGCCGCAGTGGCTACCTCGTCTTCGCGCTCCACCGCGAAGTCGTCACGAAAGAACCAGGGGTGGCCCTTCCGCGCAATCTTGGCCGCTTCTTTGCCCAACCGGACCGTATGCGGCCTCGTCTTCGGAATGGTGTTCATGAGTCTTGCGGCGCACCGCGATTCGTCTTTGCTCCGCGCAGGTGCGCGTACGCTTCGAACATTCCGAAGCCGTTGTGTATCTGCACGGACCGAAACGCGTGCAATCCGCGCATGACGTGCACGTAGTCGCTCTTGGCCATCTGCGATTCGTGGCATCGCACCGCGCGCTCTTTGCGCTCCATGACGGGCTCGAGATTCAGCAGGTATTCCGCGACGAGCGCGCGATACACCTCATAGCCGAGTTCCACACCGGAGAACCCCACCGCGTCGAGTGCACCAACCACCGCGTGGTGCAACGCCATGTGATCTCCGTGCCCATCCAGCGCCCACGGCGCATAGACGACGTCGGGTGCAAACTCGCGAATCTCGCCCGCGGCCAACTCCGCACCCATGGCCACGTCACAAACGGACAGCTGATAGGAATCGGGCATCGACCAAAACCGCACGTCGTCGATGTCCAGCACTGCCAGGCCCGCGCGCGACTCGCGCTGACGCAGTGCGATGAACTCTGCGTCCGAAACTTGGTCGTCGATGTTCGCGGCCGCTCCAGAGCTCGCCACGATCACCCGTACGGGGTCGCCCTGGTCGCGGTGCAGCGCGAGCGCGCCGCCCGGTCCGATCACCTCGTCATCGGGATGCGGGGCGAAACACAGCACCCGGCCGGCGGGCGGTCGCTGCCACTCCACCGGCAGGGGCTCGGGCGTCCAGGGGGTTTGCGGGGGCTGTTTCATCGCGGTTCGCCGACGACGGTAGCCAAACAACCCCTCGGGGCCAGAGTGCAGGAATTGACCCATCGGAAATGGCCGCGTCCCACGGACCACCGCGCCGCGGGGCCCTTGCGGCCCGAGGGATCTTCGAGCCAGGGCTGCGCAGCCGGCAGAGGTGTGGCCTACGCTCTCAAACCGTGCTTCGCAGATTCCACGCCCGACGCAAGGATGCCCGACGGCGCGCTTTGCTCGCCGACCACGGCATCCAAGTCGATCAGAACCTGACCAGCGATTGCGAGGTCTGGTGGGCAGGAGAGGGATCGGGAACGTGGCCCCTGCTCGTGCGCGCTGATGCTCCCGCACGCCCGAATCCGGACCGTGAGGCGCCCAGTTCAAAGGCTCCATCCCTCGGGGCCCTGAACGCAGACAGCGTCATCTACTCTGTAGGCATCGGCAGCAACGTCGCGTGGGATCTCGCGGTGATCGAGAGGTTCGGTTGCGAAGTCCTCGCATTCGATCCCACCACGGACGCGCTGGCGTTTGTAGCGGGCGAACGCCGTGCGAACCGAGCCCCCGAAGCCCTGCGCGTCCAGCCCATCGGGCTCGCAGCACAGGACGGTACCGTCCGATTCTCCCGCCCCAAGAAGGCCGGAGAGACCAACTGGCGCATGGATCAGCCCGCATCCGACCAGGCGACCGACGCAGAATTCCCGGTGGCACGCTGGACCACGATCACGCAAACGGCGAATCACACCGCCATCGATGTCCTGAAACTCGACATCGAGGGCGGTGAGCTGCGCGTCATCCCGGATTTGCTGGCAACCGGCCCACTTCCCACCCAGCTTCTGGTGGAGTTTCACCACGACCTTCCCGGTGGCCGACGCCGCAGCGGAATCGACTTCCAGACCAGCAGGTCTGTGATCGAGCAACTTCGCGCTGCCGGCTACAGCCTGTTCGCGATTTCGTCGCGGGGTCTCGAAATGGGATTTGCGCGAGCGGTGCCGAGCGCGCCCTGAGCCACGCTCCTGGAGGGTGACGGGAGAAAACCCCCCGCTGCGAGTCAGGATCTACAGGAGTCGCGCCTTCCGAGTCGATGAGGACTGGAACCGACGCGGCCTTGTTGCCGAAATCCGCCGATGACGAAGCTCAATCCAGAATCTCAGGTCCAATCGTTTCGACTGATCATCGAACTCGAGAACCGTAGTGAACAAATCGAGAACCTGAGCGCGCAGCTTCGCCAGATGTTCCTCGACAACCCGACGAATCTGTCGTTGCCGGACGCGGTCGGGTGCATTCACGACCTCAACTACCAGCTGTCGACGAGCAGCAAGATCCTGCGCGTGCTGGAAGGCGCGGTGGGCATCCAACGCAAGCCGCTGAAGCAGGGTGAGTCCGAGAGCGAATTCGAAGACGGCCCGGACGCCGCACCCGCAACGCTAGACGCCCTCCTGGGCGGCGATGACGAAGCGTCGGACGAGGCGAAAGCGGCGGCCAGCGACGACGTCGACGAGACGACAAATGACACTTCCGACACCGAAAGCGCGTCCTCGCAAACGGACGAGAGCGACGCAGACAGCAGCGACTCAGACGAGTCCAACGAGACAACAGGCAAGCGTCGCCCACGCCGCGACATGCGCCACGCGCTGCGCGGCACCACGCGATCGATCCGCATCCCGGACCTCATCAGCCTGCTGAGTCAGCAGCACAAGACCGGCACGCTCTGGGTCAAGTCGAAGGACGAAACCTTCCTGTTCGAGCTGCTCAACGGCGCGGTCGTCCACGCCGCAAGCGACGCGTCTGCTCCGGAGAGCCGGCTCGGCATGGTCCTCGTCGCGCAACAGAAGATCAGCACGGAGAAACTCGAAGAGTTCCTCGAGCGCCACGACTCAGAGAGCTGCCCCATCGGTCAAGCGATGGCCGACGCCGAGCTCGTCACTGAAGGCGATCTACGCGATGCCCTCGCGTTCCAGGTTCGCCGCCTGTTCCAACGCGTCTTCGCGTTGGATCTGGCGCAATTCTGCTTCCTGGACGGCCCGGTTCGCGACCTCGAACTACGCGTCACCATGAACGTGACGCAGCTCCTGCTCGAGAGTGCGCTCGCCGCCGACCACGTCGTCCGTGACGAAGAACCGTGGAGTGGCGACGAGACAACCGACAACTCGCTGCAAGGAAACGGAGTCGACGACGAAGAGCAAGACATCGACGCCCAGGACCTGCAGGACAGCGATGCCGACACGCTCGACGAAGCCGACACCGTCATGGCAGACGCCGGCGCGGACGCGGAGAATCCCGCCGAGAAAGACGACTAGCGCGAGACAATCAGGCCGGGTCTGCGCGTCCGCAGCCCAGCAATGTTCAGCTTGAATCGACTGTTCTGCTCCCGCGCTACCGGTCGAGAGCCTCGATCCACCAGACGCGCTCGCTCTGCTGCTACGGATGTAGCGCTCTACTTCGGATGGGTCACCAGGCGGCACACGTTGGTGAGTCCGCCGCCCCCACCCGAGGCTGCGCTGCCAATACAGAACGCCTGCAGGTTGAAGTTCAAACCCGGCGGCAGGGGACCAGCCCCCAGCGCGATCGTGAAATCCCCACTCAGGTCGACGGCGAACGGACCAAGAGGCGAGAACGGCGCCGGCAGCAGCGGGTTGATCACGAGGTAGCCGAAGGGCGGAAAGTGCGAGGCCCAGAAGTCGGTGCCAATCCCCATAAACCAGATTCCCGCAGGGCCCCGAGTGCCCAACGTCATGACCTCTCCTGGACGCAGGTCGCCATCGACCTCGAGCTCCCACCGCACGCGCTCGTAGGCACCCATGTCGGGGTTGTCGTTGCCCGACAGGTTGGCGTCGCTGCGGCGGGAGTTCTCGTCGATGTCCACCACGGGCAACGGCGCCGGCAACGACGCGAGGCCACGGTTGATGCACGGGGAGCTGGCCTGGAGACGGAGATCACCGTTCGCTTCATTGACGAACATGGGATTGAGCAACGTGTTCCCCACGCCAACCGGCACGTTGGCGCCACAAGAGAACGACGCAGTTGAGTTCCCCAGAATCTGGAAGTCCTTGGCCGGTGTGGAGCCGTTGCCCCACGCAATGCAGTTGAGAAACGCGCTCGTCGTGGTGAAGCGGTCGCCGAATCCCCAGTTGGTATTGCCCACCGCGGTGCAGAAGTGCAACTCCTGGGTGATGCCGTCGGCGATCTGAAAGCCTTCGCGACACTTCCACGCAACACACTGGGTGATCACGCCACTGGTATCGATGTCGAACGCGTTACCAAGGCTGTGCTCGCAGCGCACACCATAGAGGTCGTAGTTGGCGGCCAAGAGGCGGAGAGTCGGGCGGCCGGATGATCCACCGTAGGCAAGAATGGCGTGGTGCACGCGCATGGTCGCCCCGGGGTTGCTCGGGAATCCGAACCACGCACGAGGCAGCCCTACGGGTGGACCGTCCTTCTTGGTGTCGCCGCCATACCGGTCGTCTTCGATCGAAGTGACGACAACCTTGCGGTGACCGCTGCCGTTGATGTTGAGCTCGCCATTCACAAAGCCCGCATTGCCGCCGACCTTCATGATCACTCCGGGGTGAACCGTCAGGGACTCACCAGGCAGGATTGAGATGAAGTCCACCTCGAGCACTGGACCGGGGTAGTTCCAGGGCAGGACCTCGACGGTGCCCTGGATAGACGACGCCGACACGACAAAGACATCCCCCGCGCTGTTTCCCGTCGCGGTGTTGTCACGGAAGTTGGGTAGGGCGAGCCAGGCGATGTTGGCGAAGGCTACGCCAGCGTTGTCGTTGAACGCGCATTCGACGATGGTCGGTTGCCAAGTGCCCGAGGCGGAACTTCCGCGCAAGTTAGCGCCTGGGCTTGCACACTCCTCCACCCGACTTTTGCGCATCACGATGTTGTCGCGGATGCGCAGCCCAGCTTCACCAGAGCGACCGCCATAGCGCATCTGCAAATGCTCGATCACGCTGGCGCCAGATCCCGTAAGGAACGACAAGCTGTTCCAATCCCCGGGCATGCCCAGTGAGGGACCATTGCCGTTGACGTCACCGCCCGCGGGGTCATCGTTGGCCGAAGTGAACACGATGGGCTGGGCTGCGGTGCCGATGGCGCGCATGTCGCCCGCCACGTCGAAGCCTCTGCCCAGGCCGATCCTGACAATCGTCCCGGGCTCGAGTTCGAGGGTGGCGCCCGCGGGGACAGTGGTGCTGCCCGGGAGAAACAGCACCGACGTTCCGAGCAGGTTGCGAGGCCCCACCGTGCGGAGGCCCGACCACGGAAGTCCGGTGACCTTCATGAAGTTGTTCTGATTGTTGGCCGCAATGCAGTCGACGATGCCCGGCACCGATGCCAAGGGAATACTGATGATAGACTCTGCACAGTTCTGGATCGTGCAGCGGTCGAAGGTGGCCATGGACGAGTTGTTCATCGTAACCGCCGCACCGAGGCAATCGGTGATCGTCGAGTCAACAAACGATGCGACTCCAGCGCCTCCCAAGTTGAGGCACGGGGCGTTGCCCGCACCCCCGTAGCGCACCTCGAGGCGGTCGGTAGTGAACGTACTGGCCGTCGCCAGAAGCCTGTGCCAGTCCCCCGCCGCAGGGACGGTGGCGCCGCCGTTGTTGTTGGTGTCCCCACCCGCGCTGTCGTCGTGGATCGATGTCACGATCGCCTGGACTCCCACCGGCGCCCCGTTGTCCACGACGTTGAAGGTTCCGCCGACGATAATCTGTCCGCTGTCGATCTTGAGGATCGCGCCGACTTCCATGGTGAGGGTTCGGTTTCCGGGCACCGTGAAGCCAGGGGTCGTGTAGACCATTCCGGCGAGGAGCGGCCCGCCCTGGCCGTCGAAGACTTGACCCCCTATTTGCGCTGTGGCGGGGAGGGCAAAGAGAACGAGCGCGCACGCGGCTCGTATTACGACGGGGAGGAGATGGATCATGGTTAGAGGGATCCGCGACACCCGCCGCCGCCACCGCCAAGATTTCCCCAGACGACTCCGGAACTCGGGGACCCGCGCAACCCAACGAGCCCGCGTCGAGGCGCTCCTAAGGCAGCTCCGCAGCGCTGAGCCCTAGGGTTCCCGCCAGCGTGCGGCCTCGTCCTCCAGCCCCAGCGCCACGTACAACACCACCAACCGGCGCCGGGCCACGCGCGCTTCAGGATGATCGCGCCCCACAGCCGCTTCAATCGACGGATACGTCTCGGTGAGTAGAAGCTCGGCCTCCTGCAGTTCGCCCTCGAGCACCCGGCACTCCCCAAGCGCGCTACGAGCCATGGCGGTCGGCGGGCTGATTGGCCCGAAGCCCGCGGCACGCGTCTTGGCCGCGGCCTCGAGCAAGGGAGCGGCAGCAGCCGCATCACCACTCCCGAGATGAGCTCGCCCCAACAGCAATTGGCTCTTGGCGACCACAGCACTCCGCTCAGGCAGACTGCGTAGGCGCAGAGCCAGGGACTCCTCGACCACCTCGCGGGCGGCGGCCCACTGCTCGCGCTGCAGGAGCAAATAACCCAAGGCATCCATGGCTTCGGGCACCTTCATTGCATCCTCCCCAAACGCCTGGCGACGGATCGCGAGGGCACGCTCGAATGCTGTTGTCGCGGCGTCGAGCTCACGCCGATCGATCGCGAGGTAACCCAGCTTTAACAGAGCATTGGCTACCGCTGGATCGTGCTCTCCATACCGGGCGATGCTCGAATCGAGAGCGCCGCGAAACATGGCTTCGGCGCCCTCGAAGTCCTTCTGGTCTTGCAGATGCAGGCCGTAGTTGCTGCGCACCCGGACGACGAGCGGATGGTCGCTCCACAGGTCTTTGGCGAACAAGTCGAGCGAACGTTGCCACAGCCGCGCGGCTTCATCCGGTCGCTGGTTGCTCCACTCGACGGTGCCCATGTTGGCGCAGGCTTCCGCGAGAGCTGTACCCCCGACGCCCCGGGCCTCGGCAATGGCCATCGCGTCGGCAAGGATGGGTTTGGCAGCGTCGATGCTGCCGCGGATCGTGTGCAGACCAGCGAGCCTGGCACGCAGGGCGACGGCGGAGTGGGCGTTGTCTGGCAACTCCCGATCGGCAAACGCAATCGCACTCTCGAATTCCTGCACCGCCCGATCTCGCTCCCCCGATCCGGCCAAGGCAACGCCGCGGATCATGCGCACGTTGAGCGTCTCCTCGTGGCTGGGCTCGGGCAAGTCGGCCAAGGCTGCGAGCGCCAGATCGGCGTGCAAGATCGCGTCGCCATGACGGCCAAGTCCCCGGTACGCCGAACAGAGTACGTGGTGAACGCGAGCCCGAACTCGAGTCGGAAAGTCAGGGTCCCGCTCAAGCTCCGCTGCCACTCGGTCGAGGAGCGCGCCGACAGGCACCTCTTTCGCTTCGAGCATCGGGTTGGCAGCGAGGATGGCCCGAGTCAACAGCCCCAAAGTATGGTCCGCTGCGTCGCGCTCTTCGTTCGCAACCTCGCGTGCCTCGACCGCCTGATCCGCCCGCACGGACGCCTGCCAGCCAAAATAGGAACTCACGCCAGCGGCTACGGCCAGGCCAAGGACGACGATCGTTCCGGCCGCGAACACGGCGCGATGGCGCCGTGCGAACAGTCGCAAGTGGTACGAGAACGTCGGTGGCCGCGCACTGATTGGCTCCGATGCCAGGTGCCGCCGCACATCTTCGGCCAGCGTTGCCGCCGAGTCGTAGCGACGCTCGGGATCCTTATCGATGGCCTTGAAGACGATGGCCTCCAGGTCCCCCATCAAAGTCGGCGCGCGCCGCGGCGCCTCTTCAACGATGGCCTGCACGGCATTGGGCAAGGATCTCCCTCCAACGTCGAGGGGAAGCTCGTCAGTGAGAATCTCGTAGAACACCACCCCCAGCGAATAGACGTCGCTGCGGGTGTCCACATCGGTGATGCCGCCGCTGCACTGCTCCGGGCTCATGTAGGAGAGGGTGCCGATGACCTCGCCGGCCTGGGTGCGCAACGAGGCATCGAGGTCCGTGTCCGTAACTCGGGCGACGCCAAAGTCGATGATCTTGGGAGTGCCGTGCTCGTCGACGAGAATGTTCCCCGGCTTGAGGTCGCGATGGACGACACCCTTCTGGTGCGCGTGCTGAACCGCATCGCAGATCTGCAAGAACAGCGCGATGCTCTGGCCTTCGTCCAGCTCAGCGGCGACTACGTATTCCGTCAGGGTTTGGGCCTGGGGCACGAGCTCCATCGCGAACCACGGCACATCTGCACCTTGCACCGCCGCCGTTCCCGCGGCGTGGATCTGAGCGATGCCCGGATGTTGCAGCCGGGCCAAAATCTCGGCCTCGGTTTCGAGGCGACGTTGCAGAGCCGGACTCGCACCGCGGCTGCGCAAGACCTTGAGCGCAACCGTGCGAGAAGGTGCATCTTGCGTGGCTTCGTAGACCGTCCCCATGCCGCCGACGCCAAGAATCCGCCCCAACGTGTAGCCGCCGATCTGCTGCGCCGTGGTTGGGCTGGCCGCCGGGGAGACCAAGAAGTCGTCGGCCGCAGCTGCGTGGGCGCGCAGGGTCTGGAGCAACTCATCGCGCAGGGCGAGGTCGTCTTTGCACGAGTCCGCCGCAAACTTCGGCCACGCTTCCTGCTCCAACTCCTGGCCCGCGGCAAACAGCTCCTTCAAACGCTCCCAGCGCGCCGAGGTCACCCAGCCAACTCCTGGCGCAGCCAGGCCCGGGCCATGGTCCAATCCCGTTCGCAAGTGCGCAGGCCGATACCCAAGGCAGACGCGGTCTCCACGGGATCGAGCCCGGCGAAGAATCGCAATTCAACGACCCTGCCCATGCGCGCATCGCGCGCACTCAGGCGTTCGAGCGCCTCGTCCAAAGCCACGAGGTCGGAAGCGCGAGACTCGTACTGAGCCACGGTTTCGTC
>CBESZZ010000105.1:0-9343 GCA_965534055.1 uncultured bacterium
GGGCGGCTGCGACATGATCTTGGTGGGCGATTCGATCGCCATGGTGATGCAGGGTCGCGACACCACGGTGTCTGTCACCATGGATCAGATCGTCTACCACTGCGAGATGGTCAGCCGCGGCTTGGATCGTGCGTTCTTGGTCGCCGACATGCCGTTCCTCTCCTACCAGGTCAGCTGCGAGGATGCGCTTCGCAACGCCGGCAGACTGCTCAAGGAAGGCCACGCCGAAGCGGTGAAGCTGGAGGGCGGCCGCCGCACCTTCCCCACCGTCAAAGCACTGTCTCAAGCAGGCATCCCGGTCATGGGCCACCTGGGCCTCACACCGCAGAGCATCCACGAGTTCGGCACCTACAAAGTGCGTGGCGAAGACGACGCCGAAGCTGCCCGGATCATGGACGACGGCCACGGACTGCAGGAAGCAGGAGCCTTCGCGCTCGTGCTCGAGAAAGTCCCCGCGTCACTGGGCAAGAAGCTCAGCGAAGCCCTCGACATTCCGGTCATCGGCATCGGCGCCGGCAAGGACGTCGACGGCCAGATCCTCGTGACCCACGACATGCTCGGCCTGTTCCGCAAGTTCAGACCTCGCTTCGTGCGCCGCTACCTAGAGCTGGGCGACACGATCGAGAAGGCAGTCAGCGAATACGCCGCCGACGTGCACTCCGGCGAGTTCCCGGGCGTCGAAGAGAGCTACTGAGGGAGTCTGCTGGCGCGCATCACGCGCCGCCCAGCTCGAGTCGGAACGGCTTCTCGGAAACTGCATCCCAGATACCGCGATGCATCATGGAAGCGCTCTTCGGCGGCACTCACCGCCGGTCCTCCTTGCGGTAGCAGAACCGCAACCCTGACCAGGTCTCGTCCACGGCGCAGATTTTCACGTCGACGAGACCGGCATCGAGACCCGCGGTTCGAACGTGAGTTTCTGTGATGTCCGTCTTCGCTCCCGACGCCTTCTTCGGCCAACAAACCCAGAGACCACCCTGGATGTCCAGCCGTGCAATTGCCGGAAGCAACTTGGCATGAAGCACCTTCAGTCGGTCGGCGAAGAGCATCACCACGTCAGCAGATCGCTTGGATCGCAACCCCGACGCGAGCTCCACGTCATCCAGCGGACCAAGAAGATCTTCGAAGTTGTCGGGCGCTTCGATCAGCAACGCTCGAAGCCCTGGCTTCATTCCCAACTTCTTGGGCAGTGGAGTTTGGGAGTAGCCAGCGGTCATGGCCTGACTCTATCTGCTTCGGGCCGCCAGCGGGTCGCGTCCGTCACGCATGCAACCCAGCCAAGCGACCGGTCGCGAAGGCCGCCTGGAAGTTGAATCCACCGATGGGGCCATCGATGTCCAGCAGCTCACCGCACAGAAACAGGCCTGCCTCGCATTTGGACTGCATCGTGCGCGCGTTGACTTCATCGAGGACGACGCCACCACGGGTGACTTCGGCGTGGTCGAAACCGAGGCTGCGAGTCACCGGAACCGTGCACGCCTTGACGTGCTGCACGAGGGCTTTGCGGGCGGCCTTCGTCAGCTCTGCGGCTTGACCCGCAGCGCCCGCGTTGGCGAGGAGAGTGGTGCGCACGCGCTCGGGAATCTCGGTGTCGAGCAAGTCCGGCAACAGCGTGGACAGCTGACGGCGACCTTGCGCGCTGCATGCGTCGAGCAGCGATCGTTCGAACACGTCGATCGATTGAGTTGGCGCGAAGTCGAAACGCAGATGGCATCCGGCGGCACCGAGCGCGCGCTGTTCTTCCACCGCGCCGGAGACGTCCATCGGTGCCGGGCCCGACAAGCCCTTGTGCGTGAACAGGATTGGACGCCTGCGCACCGCGAGCTTGCGACCGCTGGCTTCATGCACCGACAAGTCCACGCCATGCAACACGATGCCAGCAAGTTCGCGCACCCACGACTCCTGCACTGACAATGGAGCGAGAGCAGGCACGCACGATGTCAGCGTGTGGCCGAACTGCTGGACCACCGGGTAACCGTCACCAGTCGCGCCGGTCTTGGGGTAGCTCAACCCGCCGGTCGCGAGCACTAGGCTCTCGCACGCGAGTGCACCCTGCGACGAATGCACGACGAAGCGGGCGTTCGACTCGTCGGAGCATGACTCCACGCCAGTCATCGACCGTTCGCGGTGCGTTTGCACACCAGCGTCTTCCGCTGCCTTCACGAACGCCATCAGCACGTCGCGCGCCTTGCCCGAGACGGGGAACACCTTCTCCAGGTCTTCCTCACGCAGTGGCACACCGCGGTCTTGGACGAACGCACGCAGATCCGGAGGCGTGAAGCTCCGCAACGCATGCCGCAAGAACCTGCCTCGAACCGCGCCGTACTGCGCCTCGAGATCCTTGCCAGTGCGCGTGGTTGTGAGATTGCAGCGCCCACCACCGGAGATCAGGATCTTTAGCCCCGGGCGGGACCTCTTCTCCAGCAGCGCTGTCTTGCGGCCACGCTTGGCAGCATGGTACGCGGCGAACAAGCCCGCAGCGCCACCACCCACAACGATGACGTCGTAAGTCTCCACTAGACGATTCGCGCCGGGACGTGGGCAGAACGCTGCCTAGTGCGTCCGCGATGTGCTACAGCGTTCATGGCAGACCGGGACCCGCGTGGGGTCAACCGCGGAGCGCACCGCGTGCGCTCGCCTTGCACCGAGATCCATCGGGGGCAGACCAGCCGCCCGCCGAGATCACGCTTCGACAGTGACTTCGACGGGCTTGCCGTCTTCCGTGCTTGCCTGCGGAACCTGCACCTCAGTCTCTTCTTCGTGGTGCACGTTGACGACGGGAGTGCCGTCGGCGTTCTTGGTCAGAATGACACAGGGACGGGTCTCACCGCGTGTCTTGCGGTGCGTCGCCCAACCCTTGCCCATCTTCTTGGGCTTGAACCGGCCGCGCGTGGCGCCCCCTGCGTTGCGTCGTGATTTGGCCATGATCAGATGATGGTTTTCTTGACCTTGACTGACTTGCGAACGACGACGTATGCGGACCGGTGTCCGGGTACTGCGCCGCGCAAGTAGAGAAGGTTGCGTTCGGGGTCAGTCTTGACGACTTCGATGTTCTGAATGGTGACCTGCTCAGAACCCATGTGGCCGGACATCTTCTTGCCCTTCGGCACACCGTGGCTGGTGGAGTATTGACGACCAATACCACCTTGGCGGCGATGGCTCTTGCTGTTGCCGTGCGAGGTCGACTGGCGCGAGAAGTTGTGTCGCTTGATGGTGCCGGAGAAGCCGCGCCCCTTCGAGGTGCCCACCACGTCGACGCGCTTGACGCCGTCGAGAGTGCTCACGTCGATGGTCGCTCCGAGCTCAACGCCCGGTGCTTCAACCAACCGCATCTCACGCACGAAGCGCGGACCCGCAACCTCGCCGATCGTGCCGCCCGTCGCCTTGGCAACGTGGCCGCTGACCGACTTGGGCGTGTTGGTGACTTTGAACTCGTCGAAGCCCAGCTGGACGGCGTAGTAGCCATCGCCCCGGGCAGGACGCTCGGTGCTGCCGCGCTTCTTACCGTGGTTGGTCGCCGCTTTGGCGCCTCCCTCGGGCAGTTCGTCGGCACGAACCGTCTTGACCTGCAGCACGGTACAAGGACCCGCTTGAACAACCGTGACCGGAACACATGTTCCGTCGGCGTCAAAGATCTGGGTCATTCCGAGCTTCTTTCCTAGAATTCCGATGGTCATCTCGAGGGCTCCGAACGCGTCGACACTGCCAAAATCCCGGCTGGAATGGGCCCGGGTCTGGCTGGCAAAGGGCGGAGGAGAGTAGAGACCGCTGCGGCCTGGCACAAGCGTTGCTTGTGCGGATTCTCGCATGGCTTCGCGAGCGTCTGCCGCCAGGATCCGCCTGGCCGCTGGAACGGGGGGTGCATCACCCCAAAACGCCCGCTCCTGGCCCCAATCAAGGCTTCAACCAGCCTACGACGCGCGGCGCCAAGCCCGTAAAGCCAAGCACAGAAGCGCGGCCATCAGCAGCCATGCCGCCAGCGAGCGCCCCGGGGCGGCAAACGCCGCGGCGTCGAATGCCGAGCCAAGCCCTTTGGCCCCTGCGCTCGGATCAACCGAGGCGGCACCGGCGGAATTGGCCGATGTAGGGTCGATCCGCACGGCCAGAGCCCCTTCAACGGCCGCGACCCGTGGGGCGAGAACCAACCCGCCTACCACCGACGGCCCATCTCCCGCGCCAAAAGACCGCAGCAATGCACGGCGCAAAAACCGCGGAAAGGCGCCGAGCAGTGGCAGGTTGGTGTCCCCCAGCCGGAAGGCCGCATGGATCGAAGCCACCGGACGCCCAGTCTCGCCCGGTTCCTGTGGTGCGGATTTCACCACGACGACCAGAGGTCCCTCATCGCACCACACCAGGGGTCGCCCGGACGGCAGAACCCCGGGAAACGCCAGATCCACCAGGAGCGCGGAGAGATCGAGTCCCCGGGTTAGCGGGTCATCGCGGTCCCAGTCCAAGCCTTCAGGGCCAATCCAAGGACGGACGTCGTCCACTGGTTGAGGCTTCAACTTCGCGCCTCCAACGAACGTCGTGCCGAAGCTCAGCATCGGCCGCTCTCCCGGATGCAGACCGACCGTGCCCCCGTCCAAGAGCACGAACGACGGAGCAGCGCTCGAGCCCTCGCTGGATCCGCCCGAAGCGGTGCCGCCAGGGCCGACAGCCGCCGCATCAGACACCACTCGCCCATCCACGGCGGCAGCAACAGCATCCGCAGCGGTGGCCAGCCACGGGCCGCCTTCGGCTGCACCCAGTGCCACGACATGTGGCGCCGGCCGCGGCGCCAAAACGACCACCGCCTCGTCATCGACGGGAAACACGTCATCGCTTGCGAACGCGAGGCGTGCACGACCTCCGGCCGGCGAGCGCATGAGCTCGATCGCCAACTCGCGGGTTTCTCCCGGTGCCAACGGCGCCAAGCGCACTTCCGATTTGCCGGCGGGTTCACCGACAGAAGGATCGAACACCGCGTCCTCAGGGAACGGATTCGCGAGCGCCGACTTCGCCAACGACCAGGCCCCGTCGGCGGTCACCCGCACCGCGGCCGATTCCGAACCAAAGTTGTGCACCGTCGCGTTCGCAGTCAGGCCGATCTCCGGCCAGCGATCCGCGAACCGAATGGCGATGACCCCGGTGTTCGGCAACTTGGTCCGACCGTCCATGGCCGGCATCCGCACGCCAAACGTTCGCGACGCAACACGCTCGATCCGCCCCGACATTCCGTCAGCCGCAAGCCGACCATCGGTGTAGAGCCAAACGACACGCCCCGCCCGCGACCCCTCGATCGGCGGCGCCGCGGAATCCGCGCGCATTGCGCTAGCTGCGTCCGCAAGACTCGACTCAACCAACGCAACTTGCGTCGCCACCGTATGGGCAGACAGCATCTCGGCGTCAACGTCGCCAGTCGCGCTCGTGGCCTCAAACTCCGCTGGATCCCACGGCGAAGACATCGCCGACAGGTCGCCAGCCCGCAGCTGATCGACCCGCGCTTTGGACCACAGCTCAACCGATGCGCCCACCGTCGCAACGCGCACGTCGACTTCTTTCGGCAGCAGGGCGAGATCGCGCATCAGCTGCAACGCCAGTTCGTCGTGCGCGGAAGCACCACCCATCGCCACTGGCGACGCCATGCTTGGGGAGCGGTCGAACACCACCGTCAACCCAGTGGCTCCATTCCGCCGTCCTTGCCACGGCTCGGCCACCGCCACCGCGCAACAGGCGGCCGCGACCAGGAGCAGCACGAGCCCTGCATCGAAGACTTTCGGCGGGCGTCGACCCAAGCGTCGCTCGGCGCGCAACCACTGATCGAAGTGGCCTGAATCCAGCTGATGCCGTGGGCGGGCTGGCAGCGCCAACACGACGAACAACGGCACGGCCAGCAACCACCAGAGTCCGGACGGCTGCAGGAACGTCCAGTCGAACCAACCGATCGAAACGAAGCTCATCATCTAACGATGCACTCCAGCAGCGGCTTCGCGCCAGGCGGTCAGACGGAAGTCGTCGTTCGCAGGCAACGGAAAGCGCGAGAGCTCATGGCCCGCCCGCCCCCACGCGCGATCCTGTTCGCGGCGCAGTCGTGAAAGCTCTTCGCGCATCGCTTCGCGCAACGGCGCGTCCACCCGTAGACGACGACGCAGATTGGCTTCGGGATCGTGCAACCGAATCCAACCGCGCAGATGATCGATGTTGCGGTCTTCGCGCAGCTCCGGAATCAGTCCGTGTGCACGCTGCCCCGACCGGCGCAGTTCGAGCAATGCGCTGCGGAAGTCCTCCACCGGAACGCTGTCCGTAATCCACGCGAAACGTCCACCGCGCCCGATCACCCGCAGCTGACGGAGTCGCCCAATCGTTTCCCGTGGCGTTTCTTGCCCACCCACGCGCAGCGCCTCGATCGCCGCGAGCACGTCTTCGATGCGGGCGCCGCGCTCGAACCGCGCAACTTCTGGCGAAGCCGCCGCTGCGATCTGCACTTCGTCAAGAGTGACCAAACCAGCACAAGCCAGAATCGCCGCGAGGCGCAGCGCCCCGGTGAAACGGGGTGCGACTTCCGCCGCTCGGCCATCGAAGCACGTCGTGGCAGCCATGCTTCCGGTCGTGTCCACGAGCACAGTCAGCGTGCGCCGCTCTTCGTCTTCCAGAACCCGCAAGAACAACTCGCCGGTGCGTGCAAACGCATTCCAGTCCACGAGCCGCAGGTCATCGCCCGCGACGTAGCTTCGGTGCCCGACAAACGAACCGGTTTGCGCAATCACGCGACGCCGACTACGAAGTTGGGTGTCGGTGCGCACGGGCACTCTCGGTGCACTCCGAATCAGAGCGTCAAGGAGAGCGCGGAAGGCTTCAGGGAAAAGCGCGGACACGGCGACCGCGGACCGTAGCGCATGGGCGCTCGCGGTGGTTCGACGGACCTACTTCTTTGCCTCGGGAGCTTCGCCAGGATCCGACTCCGCGCGCACGCGCTTGAGCAACCGTGCGAAGTAATCCCGCACGATAGGCCGTTCCTCAGGCGCGACGTGCCGGGACGCGAGCGCGACCTCGGCAGCGCGGACGAAGTCTGGGATGTCGGTCTTGGGGTCGCTGGCCGTGGAACCACCCTCACTGCCAGAGCTGGTGGCTGCAGGCGGCGGAGTGCCGAGCCCCTGACCGGAGCGCCGCTCCGCCAGAAGCGCTCGATCCGCTTCGCTCAAGCCATTCGGGCCTTCGCCGATGAAATTCGGCACCAGCGATTCAATCTGGGGGATGAGCGGATCCGCGTCGTTGAGCGGAGAGGGTTGTTCCACGGGCGGCGCGTCGGGATCGGGGTTCGGGTCGGGATCCGGTTGATCCGACTTCCCTTCCGGCGATGGGTCCGCCGCAGCGGGATCTAAGGGCGCATCCGGCTCGGGTGTCTTCGCTTCGGTGTCACCCGGCGCATCGGATTCGCCACCGGCTTCAGGAACATCTAGGACCTCCGTCGCGTCGGGAGACAACAAGATCTCGTCGGGCGAGTTGGGCTGATTGACCGTCGGAGGTGGCGGCGGCGGTGGATCATCCTTGCCACCAAACAGCAGCCCCCACGCCAAGCTAGGGATCAGGCACAGCAAGCAAACCAGCAACAGGATCTTCGTGGTGCGGCGCAAACCGAGACGACCCGCGCGGGCACGAGCGTCGGCGGGCAGAGCGCGGATGGTCGCCGCGGTGCGATGCTCAAGCCACGGCGCGACCACACTGGTCGAACCGTCGTTACAGCGGTCGCGCCACGTGCGTAGGGCTACGGCGAGTTCGCGGTTCGATCGTGCGCCCTCGCCGTCTGCACCAGCACCGACAGGGGCGTCGCCGGACCACAGGAGTTCCACCTCACGATTCAGCGCGCTGCGATACCACCAGCGCACCGAGGCACGCAGCAGCAAGAATGCGAGGAGCAACCAACAGGCGCACCAGATCGCGAACTCGAAGAGCGACTCGCGCAACCACCACACCAAGCAGAGCGCGATTCCCGCCACGGCGACTCCGTGCACTGCATCCCACACCAGCGCGCTGACGAACCGCCGCGATTGGACGGCCTTCAGGAACGACTGAATCGTGCCGCGGTTAGTCGCCATCTTTGTCCGGATTTCCAACCGCGGACGCGGGTGGATCGAACCAGCTACTCAGGTCGCGCATGAACACAGCGCGGAGGTGGTCGGGTACGTGAATCAGAAATGGGTTCCGGTCGGTCTTGCCGAACGCCAGCGATGGCGCATTTGGAACGACGTGGCCGAACTCCAAATCGAGGATCGAGCCATCCTTCAGCGTAGCTTTTACGACGAAGGATCCATCGAGGCCGGTGACCGCGGGCTTGGACTCATCGACGCGGCCGGCGAAGTCCTTGGCGATCACTCTGGCGAAGCGTTGAAACAAGCTGCGCACCTCGACCTGGCGCACCGCGCCAGCGTCGAAGCCATCGGGGAGCCCGGTCACCTCCAACACACCATCGCTGCCTGGCTTCACGCGGAAGCCCACGGCACCTTGAAACTTCGGGTTCTTGATCGTGATCGAGGCGATGCTGTCCAGCGGCACGTCATGCACGGTGCGATCAACCCAAGCTTCACTGCGCACCGACAAATTCCATTCCGGCGTTTCGTAGAGCACGATCTCGCGCTTGCCGAGTCGACGCACGTAGCGCCCTTGAACAGCCGGCGTCGTGGCATCACCCTCCCGCACGGTGTCCGGTCGCTTGCCGACGTAGAGCTCGGCGACAATCACCCCGTCTGGTGCTCTCGCGCCGACGTAGGTGGCCGACGCTTCATCCAGACCATAGCGCTCCAACACCTCGTCCGATGCTTCGGTCGCCACGAGCACTTCGTCGTCTCGACGAATCCGTTCCAGGTGGTCGAGGATGTTGTTCTCAACATCCAGCGTCCGCACGGGTGCTCCGGCCAGAGGGTTCTCGCCACTCAAGACCCAACCACCAACTTCGCGCCGCAGCTCGAGGCTTTCGAATTGAGGCTCGCTCCCCGCCGCAGGTGCGCTGTTCGGCACCGGGCGTCGGATCGCCAGTGAATGCAGCGAATCGGGGGAAAACCCATCGAACAGCCGCGGGATCTCCGCAATGCGTTGCACCGCGGTCCCACTGCCCGAGAGCGTGAGGTACACGGGGATCGCGAGGATCACCGCGAGAACCAACAACACAATGTTCAGGCGCATGGAATCAGGAGTCCTGCAGTGAACCGAGGAACGCGCGCTTCTGCCCAGCGCGGCGCAGCAGCACAAGCAGACCAACACAGAGCAGCAGTGCGGGTGGAATCAGGATGTTGAGCCACAGGATTGTCTTCTCTTTCCGGCGTCGGGCCTGGGCCAGCTCGCTGACCGAAGAAGAGACACCTGGATC
>CBESZZ010000106.1:0-9333 GCA_965534055.1 uncultured bacterium
CGAGCCATGGTGCGCCGAACCACATGTCCGCGCCCAGGTTGGCGACAATGAAGTTGCGTCGGCCCGTGATGTTGTTCGCAAAGCCCGCGGCTCCCGGCGCTCCCCAGGGTCCGAGATCGACCGGAATCGAGTTCGGATAGCCGTTGGCCGAGTCGTAGCCGATCTCGTTGCCAATCCCCATGTAGTAGTAGGAGAAGCCCGTCAGCGTGGTGTACATGCACCGCGACCTGACAATGCCGGTTCGCACCAACTCAAAGAGCCTCGGCACGTCGCAGTGCATGCGGTTGCGCCAACGATCGAACAACCGGTCAGTTGCAAAGCACGGCCAGTGCGGCCGCGCGTCCTCCCCGGTTTGTTGCAGGTTGTCGAAGAACCAGTTGAACCCGTGCTCGAAGTCCGCGCCGGCAATCGACAGCAAGTCGCGGTAAGGGTTGTGGCGCGGATCGCCCTGAAACTGCGCACGCTCGGTGTAGGGCACGTCTTCGATCGAGTCACACCACCAGACGTAGGTCTGGGAGAGGTTCTCAGGCTGAATGGGAACACCGCCGCCTGTCGGATACATGGTCCCGAACATCGAGACTTCGTCCGTGGTCAGGGTTTCGTCGCCGAGCCGCGTGCGCACGTTCAGCACGACGTCATCGACCACTGTTGAATAGTCCGGCACCGGGAGTCCACCGGCTCCAATCGTCCGCGCAACAAAGTAGTCGTCCGCGAAGCTGGTGCTGGGAATCGTGATCAGCCAGCGCGCGGTGTTCTTCGGGAGATCACCCAGCGAGTCCAAGTCGCGGTCCGCGGCACCCGCGGGGAAGCCTGGCACGTAGTCCAGTCCGTAGAGTCGAGACTGAATCGAGTTGTAGATGCCGCGACCAAATCGCTGCGGAGCAGCATAGGGCGTGTTGTAGAACTTGAAGCGCGTCGCGTACGCGTCCCCCAAGTCGACACGCTCCGCGTCGAAGTACATCTTGTTTGGATCCGCCGTGGCTCGCACAGCCGCAGCCCACGGCTTGTACGACTCATCGGCAAGCATGCCCAACGGCACGCCGCCCTCGAGGAACTGCACCTGAACACCGGGCTTCAGGTTCCCCGTTGCAGTGATGAGTTCCATGCCGACGACGTCCACGACGATCGGGTAGTTGTCTGGCAAGACCGGTACTCCTGCCGGCATCGCGGACGGCAGGTTGTGGTACGCGTGCACCCGCAGCTTGACGTCCTCTCCCGCACCGCCGCGGGTCGCCCGTAGCTCTTCGGGATGGGTCACAACCCGAATGTTCTCGAGCAAGGGCTCGCTGGGCTTCTTGGCCGCATCCGAGTAGTTGCGAATGGACGGCGTCGGCATCAACTCGCCGTGCAAGTTGATGATCAACGCGTTCTCGTACTTGTTTGGGTTGGAGCAGAGATCTTCCAGGAACATCCTGTACGTCGGCTCCTTGGACATGTCGTCCAGAGGTGGCGGCGGCAGCACACCGGCAATCTGCGCGGCAAAGATTGCTTGCTCACGAGCTTGGATCTCCGCAACTCGCCGCTCGTGGAGTGCGACTTCCTCCGGGTAGCGCATCCCGTGGTTGTAGAAGTCGGCCAACGTGTACGGGAACGGGTTGAGGATCGCGTCATAGCCGTTGACGGTCGTACCATCCACGTTGATGCGAGCCTTCATGTTTGCGGCGACGTAGTAGTACTTTGAAGCACTACCCGCCGGCATGAGGCCGGGATACCAGTAGACGCCGCTCACCGGCGCGCGGCTGTCGACGGCTTCGTTGACCAACGGGGTATAGACCTCGTTGCGGCCAAACGCTGCCTTCGTGATCCAGTGCGTTCGTACCACGAGGCCCGGGTTGCGGGTCTCAAGGTCGGTCATGGTCGATTCCACGAACGGCCGAATCGCGTCCATGTAGACCCACCAGCCGGGGATGTTCTCGACAGCCAAACCGAAGACATCGAACACCTGCGTGGTCGGATAGGCAGACCCCGCGGAGTTCACCACCGATGACAGGTCCGCGATGCCGCGCTCCACGCCGTTCTGGTCACGCTTGAAGATCCGCACCGTGACGTAGCGCACGTTGCGGTTGTTCAAGCCAGAGAACGGCTGCACAGAGATTCGTCGTGACCACTGCCAAGAAGCGCCAAGACGAGAGTTGTTGGACAACGGATGGTCCGGCAAAATCAATGAGCCCGGCGAGTCCTCAACGATCGAGAGCGTCGGTCTGGTGACGATGCCGTCGTCCAGCTGATCGAGGTCGGCCGCCGCACTCGTCGACGTCGTATCCACGAAGGTCTGGATTTCCGAGAGAATGCTTTGTGCCCGCGAAAAGGCGAACACGCGTTCGCGTTCACTGCGGGTCGTTTGGTAGTTGATGGTCAGGTGGTTGATCAAAACCACAGCGCTGATCAAGAAAATGATCATCCCAAACGCCAACTCGGCGAACGTAAACCCCGCTTCCGCGCGGCGTGAACAGCAGCTTTCCGGATGATCGTGACGTTCCATGTGCATTCTCTCCAACGGTCGATTGAGCACACGAAGTCCGAGTGCCCCGCTCCGCTATCGGCACCTGAGTCGGACAGGAGACAGTCAATCCGCCGCGGCTGTCCCGCCATGAGACGATCCCCTTTCCATGCAGTGTCGCGATCTTCGACATAGGCGCGCCGCTCAGGCACGATGCACGCCATGACACAGGTGGGACGAATCCGTAGATCCAGGTGACCAGCGCTCGCTCCCAAGCCGGAAGAACTGCCATGCGTCGGGTTTTGCATCACGCAACCCACGGCAAAAATCGGGTCCAGTGCCTGGTCGGAATCGGTCTGCTTCCGCTCCACGCAGTCGCGCTGTTGCTGCTGCCGATCTTGCTCGGCGTGGCCCTCGACCGGGTCGCAACGGTCGGCTTCGCGACCGCGCCCGCGTCTCTCCCTGCGTGGCTTCCTGCCGCTTGGGCCCAGTGGATCCCCGGCGCGTTCGCAGACCTGGTACTCGTGATTCTCGCCGTCGCCGCACTGGAAGCGACACTTCGCTACGTGGCCCGCCGCCTGCTCATCGAGACTTCCCGGCGCGTCGAAGCCGGGTTCAAGCACGAGCTGTTCGATCATCTAGTGCGGCTACCGCCGGCGTGGTTCGACGTCCCCGGAAACCCCGGAGCCCGCGCCGGCGATCTGATCTCGCGATTGACCCAGGACGTGGAGAACGTCCGCTTCCTCGCAGGCCCGCTGCTTCTCCACGCCGGGGGAGCACTGCTGCTGTTGCCGCTGGGGTTCGCAACCATGGCCGGCATCCACGGCCCAGTCACGGTGGCGATTGGGCTGCTGATGCTGCTGCTCGTCTGCTGGCTCTACTGGGTCGCGTCGGCGGTGGTCGCGAGCAGTCGAAAAGTTCAGCGGGCCCTGGGCGATCTATCGCAACGCGCGGAGAGCGACTTCACTGCGATTCGCACGCTCTCGACGCAGGGTGGGATGCTTCAGCGTGCGGCTGCAGGCCTGGCGCACGACAACCGCGCGGTGCTCGTGCACTCGATGAGCTTGGCGCGCGCTCGAGCAAAGATCGACGCAGGCATTCATCTAGCCCAAGGAACCTCGATCGTCGCGGTGGTGCTCGGCGTCGCCATCGCCGCGGGCACCGCCACCGGCCCTGGCGCGATGCTGCAGCTGCTGGCCACTCTGGGGATCATGCTGCGGCCATTGCAGGTGCTCGGCGCCTCGTTTGCCGCGTTGCCGCGAGGCTTTGCCGCCGCCGAACGTCTGGGCGAAATCCTGCGCACGCCACCTGAACCGGCGAAGAACAACAGCGAAGAAGATCGCTGCTCGCCCACCGATAGCACATGGCGCGGCGCCCTAGAAGTGCGCGGTCTCACGTGGCCCGAGCCGCCTACAGAACCGGTGTTGCGGGACGTCTCGTTCTCCCTTGAGCCCGGTCAAAGCCTGGCGCTTGTAGGACCGGTTGGGGCGGGGAAGAGCTCACTGTTCGATCTGATCCTGCGCTTCAACGAGCCTCCACGCGGCACCATTTTCCTAGACGGGCGAGACGTCACGACGATGGATCTGGCCACCGTCCGCCGCCAGTTCGCGTGGATCGCGCAAGAGCCGTTTCTGCTCAGCGGCACGCTCGCGGCAAACGTCGCGTTTGGCATCAGCGACGATCACGACACACGCGTCCATGAAGCGGTGGTCGCCGCAGCTTTGGACCAAGATCTTGAAGCGGATCACTTCGCGGATGGCCTAGGCACCCGTGTCGGCGAACGCGGTGTCGTGCTCAGCGGCGGCCAGCGTCAACGCGTCGGATTGGCGCGGGTATTCGCCACAGACCGACCGGGTCGGTTGCTGGACGACCCGGTTTCCGCGATGGATCGCGACACCGCCGACCGTGTGCTCGAACACGTGTTTGGCACCGGCGCCACGACGCTGATCGCCACGCACCGCCTCGAAGTCGCCCGCATTGCGGACAAGATCCTCGTCCTCGACCGCGGCCGGGTCGTCGAGACAGGCCCCCACGCGGAGCTGCTTCGTCGAGGCGGCGGCTACGCCGAAGCTTGGGCGCGCCATACGGACTCGATCCCGCTAGAACCGGAGCCAATTGACGACCCGGCACCGGAGGCTGAATCGTGACCTCCACAGCACCCACCGGCGATACGACCACCCGCGGTTCTGGCCCAGCGGCGCCAGACGATCGCCTGAGCTTAGCGGCGCTCGCCCGAGGTCTATGGCCGTTCGTACGCCCGTACAAGCGGGGCTTCGGAATCTGTCTGGGCATCCTGTTGCTCTCGTTCGGTCTTGAACTGCTCGGTCCCTACCTCATCCGCGAGGCCATCGACGGGCCGCTGCGGGCGATCTGGTCGAACGACGCGCCGATGGGCCGGTCGGCAAACGACACGTCGATTCTCGGCTACGGCATCGCCTACTTGGCGGTCGTATTGCTCGGCACCGGACTTGGCTATGCCTACGCGCTGCGCACCACCTGGAACGGTCAATGCGTCGTGCGCGACGTGCGCCGCGCACTGTTCTCACGCTTGCTCCGGAGCGGCACCCGGTTTCACGACGAGCACGCCACCGGCCGGCTGGTGACGCGGGTGACAACCGACGTCGAGAACCTCAACCAGTTGCTGGCCACGGGCGTGCTCCAGAGCCTGTTTGATCTGGCCAAGGTCGTGGGCGTTCTCGCCGTGCTCTTTGCGATGAACGCGACACTCGCGCTGTTCACACTGATCGCGCTGCCGGTCGCAGCGTTGGTCAGCGTCGTCTTTCGGCGTCGAGCCGCGGCGGCCTACGGGGCGGTTCGCGAACGCCTCGGCGCACAGAACGGCTACACCGCGGAGATCCTGCGCGGATCGCGCGCGCTAGCCGCGTGGGCACGTCGTGACGCCGCCGTCGCGCGCTACGACGAGCACAACCGCGCAACCGAAGCCGCGTGGTTGCGAACCGTCCGTGTCTACGCGGTGTTTTTCGCCGTCGTGGACTTCACGGTCGAAGCGATGCTCGTCGGCATGGTCTGGATCGGTGGTCAGCAGGTGCTCGCTGGAGCACTCGATCCCGGCCAGTTCGTGCAGTTCTGGCTCTACTTCCGCTTGATCGCCATGCCGGTTCGCCAGCTCGGCGAGAAGTTCGGACTCATCCAGGCCGCCGCCGCGAGCGCGACACGAATCTTCCGCCTGCTCCGCGTGCCGCCCGATCCAGTCGATCAGGGGACGCGCTCGCGCAGCACGACGACTCAAGACGCCGCGAGCGTGTCCTTCGATGGGGTAACCTTCGGCTATGCGCCCGATCGACCGGTGCTGCGAGACTTCTCGCTGCAAGTCGACGCGGGCACCACGGTAGCAATCGTCGGCCCAACGGGCGCGGGCAAGTCAACGCTCGTGGCGCTGCTCTCGCGACTCTTCGATCCACAGCAAGGCAAGGTGCTGATCGATGACACGGAGCTCTCCGAGTATCGGCTAGACGAAATCCGCCAGATGGTCGGCGTGGTCCCCCAAACCCTCGAACTGGTACACGGCACGCTGCTTGATAACCTGCGCCGTTTCGACCACACGATTTCCGAGTCCGCGGTGCTTTCGGTGCTCGAGGACCTCGACGCCCAGTCGCTCGTTCAGTCGCTACCTCAGGGCCTGATGACGGAGGTCGACACGAACACCGCACCGCTTTCCCATGGCCAGTTGCAGCTCCTGGCGTGCGCACGGGCGCTGTTGCTGGCGCCGCGGGTCCTCGTGCTTGATGAGGCCACGGCCAGTTTGGACAGCGTCGCCGAAGCTTCCGTTTTGGCCGCACTGCGCAAGCGCCGAGGCGAGTTCACGCTCTTCGTGGTGGCTCACCGCCTATCTACCGCTCGATCTGCAGATCGCATCGTCGCCCTGCGCAACGGGTGCATCGAGGACTCAGGCACTCCCGACGAACTGCGAAGTCGCGGTGGGCCCGTGGCCGAACTCATTTGGGGAGACCTCAAACCGGACCACTAGACAGCGTCAGTCTGGGAGCCGGATCACACGCACGGCGGCGAACCCGTGTTGCTCTACCGGCTCCACCACGTAGCGCTTGGTGACGTAAGTCTTGAGCAGCGCTTGGAGGATTGGCTGCGAGCCATCCGTCATCGCGCGATAGGAGTGCATCGGGATCCAAAGCTCCTGACCGTTGCACAGAACCAGGTCGTACAGCTGATCAAACTTCTGCTCCAAGACCGGCCTCAATGGCTCTGCCAGGTTGGGGGTGGGCTCCCACATGGCCAAGACCGGCAGTGTGGGAGCGTGCGCCTGCAGCGAATCCTTGTCGAAGACCGTTGTCGCGAGAACCATCAGGGGTCGCTCCACATGGACCGCCATTGCTGCGATCGCGAGGTTTGGATCGTTGGGCCGTTCGAGTTCGTGGCGCCGCACGGTCCACACGGACACCAGGCTCGCGACAACCACAAGCATTGGCACAGCCCAACGTGGAACCGTCCGGACCGTGCAGAACGCGAGTGGAATCGCTAGCGGCAAGAGGTAAGCGCCGTGCTCATCGTGGTTTTGATCCGCTAGCAACTGATAGCAGATCAACCAACAGCCCATGACCGCGACTCCAATCGCAACACACAACGGTCGAAACGACGGCTGCCGCCAGGCGCCAACTAGCAGCACCGAACAGGGCAGATAAGGGAGAACGTATTCGAGCCACAGGATCTCGAAGATCACCGCCACCCCTGAGCGATGCGATGCCCCAGCCTGAGCGATGTAGGCGGACGTCGACAGAACATCGTTGAGGCCGGACCAAGGCACACACCACTCGATACCAGCCGCCACCGCGGCGTGCGTCGCGATCACAATCAGCCATGGCACAACCCACGTTTTGCCCAAGATCTGCGAGCCGATTGGCTGACGCCCGATGCCCAAATGGAACAAGAAGTAGAGCCCCGGAAGCAGGTGCAGCAGCGAGTGCACTTCCCCCGCCAGACCGCTCATCGCGCCAAACACGCATGCAGCGCCGGGCCGTATGCGCCGAGCAAAGACAGCGAACGCCCAGAACGCCACCGCCGCACAGCCGAATGCGATCGCCTGCAGCTCAACGACGGTCGCGAAGTAGAACACCGCCGGGGTCGACGCCACGAGCAGCGCTGCCCACAACGCTTGTGTTGGTGAAACCGCCAACGCCCGGAGCGCGCGATAGCCGGCAGCGACTCCGATCGAAGCGAAGAGTGCAGATGTCCACTGCAAGCTTTGAAGCGCGGAGCAGCCAAAGCGCTCGAGCACCCAATGGATGCAGACGCCCGGCACCAGGGCCAAACGATGCCAGGGATGCGCCGGATCTCCGATCTCCGTCCTGTAAATTTGGAACAGTGCGTCGTTGTGGTGCATCGCGTCCTGGGCTGAGAACCCGAAAACGACACAGCCAACGATCAACAGCGCGAGCGCAACCACCGGAGTCAGGCGATCGAAGTCAGCGCGTTGTTCCAACTAAATTTCCGATGGTTGAGTCGACGTCTCGCAGACCCGCCTGCCAGGCTTTCACCCAAGCGAGAATCTCGCGGTTATCGTGCTTCGCAACCTCGGATCGAGAGCACGCTGCCTGTTTGGTGCAGCGACTCCGAAGCAACCTGCCCCACAGTCTTCGGTCAAGAAAACGCAGCATGCGAAGAGGTACGGAATCGACGTGATCAGCACGCGATGACAGCCGAACTGCGACCGCCCGCCGCAACTCGTGCGGCAGGTCAGGGATCGTCGCGCTGCGCGATGGCCACATCGAAATTCTTGGGGTTCCGGCCGACCTCAAAGCACGGTTCGGTCCGATCGCATCGCGGCTTTGGGGACGGGTCTCTATCCAGGCGGGTCGGCGACAGGCTCCTGGAAGCGAGAAACTCTGTAACGACCAGTCCATCCCGCTTCTCGTGTGGTCAGACGGCGCTCCGTGCGCAGCTTCACCCTTCACCTCACGAGACCCATGCACACTTCCCTTCTCTTCGCCTCTCTCCTCTTGCCGATGGCCGCGCCGCTGGTCGGCCAATGCTCCAACACGCTCACCAGCCCACCCGGCTTCTCCGGAGGCAACGGCGGAAACATTGGCGGCGCGATCTACTTCACGCTGACGGCTGGGCCAGAAACCAACGTCCAAACCGCCATCTGCGAATGGGCCCTAAACTGCAGTGCTGCAACCGGGCAAAGCGTGCAGATCAATATCTTCTCCCACGATACGGCCACGGATTGGCAGGACGTCACCAACGGAGGCGCAGCGCTTGGCGGACCCTGGACGTTTCGGGAGAACTTCTCGTCCACCTCCGCCGGCCCAGGAAATCCGACTCGTTTCACCGCACTCAGCAACTCGAACCTCGTGTTTCTCAGTCCGGGTCAATCCCGACTGATCGCGATCGAAGCGATCGGCTTCGGTCACGAATACACCGACGGAACGGGCGCCAACCAGATGGCCAGCGATCCTCCAACCGGCCCTGCATTGCTGAGTCTCTCCGGTGGCGCCGCCTCCAGCGTGCCGTTTGCAGGCCCGGCATTCGATCCTCGCGTGCCAAACATCGAGCTGAGCTATGGGCGCATCTGCCTGGGTTCCGGAGCGTCCGCGACGCCGGTGGGCAGTGGCTGCGGCGAGATGGGGCTGTGCTTCCATGAGGACTTCGCGCCGGGCACCATGGATCTCAGCGGCTTCGGGACGTCCTGGCTGCTCGCGGGGTCGACCTACGACGTGGCTAACTTTGCAGGCACGCCACAATTCGGCCAAGCGAGCTCTGTGATTCTGGGCGATGACGAAAACTCTCCGCTGATCCCGCTGGGCTTCGACTTTCCGTTCCCAGGCGGTTGTGTGGATTCAATCTCCATCGGATCCAACGGCTACATCAACCTGGGCCACGTCGGGATTCCCGACTTCAGCCCGTCGGACGCCGAACTT
>CBESZZ010000107.1:0-9272 GCA_965534055.1 uncultured bacterium
AGAGTGTTGAGTTCGCTCAGCTCTCCCGGCGCTTTGTACGCTCAGAGCGATCAGCTCTGAACGTCACACACCGGCTTCGCTGACCGACACAAGCAGGTCGCCGCTCTCCACGGCGCACTTCAGGTCGACGAGCAGCTCATCCACTGTGCCTGAGATCGGGGCGCGAACCACCGTCTCCATCTTCATCGCTTCGAGCGTGAGCAGCGGGTCGCCTTCTTCAACGGTTTGACCCTCTTCGACGTGCAGCGCGATCACGGTGCCCGGCATGGGCGAACCGACTTCGCCGGGGCGCGAAGCTTCAGCCTTCCTGCCGCCGAGGTCTTCGCCGGTTGAGGCGTCGTTGTCGCGCACCGACACGGTGCGGGTTTGGCCATTGAGCTTGAAGTAGACCTGGCGCATGCCGTCCCCCATCAAGTCGCCGACGGCATCCAGTGAGATCACGAGCGTCTTGCCCTCTTCGATCTGCACCCAAACCTCTTGGCCGGGCTCGAGTCCGTAGAAGTAGGTGGGCGTGTCCAACAGCGACACATCGCCGTAGCGCCCGGTGAAGTCGAAGTGGTCGTCAAGCACGCGCGGATACAGCGCTGCGCTCACGGTTTCCGCGAGGTTCGGTTCGTGATCCAGCTTGGGCCGAATCGACTGCGCCAAGTCGTCGAGGTCCATGGCTTCCATGGAATCGCTCGGCCGACCGGTCAGCACCGGAAGTCCATGCAGGATGGCTTGGCGGAGATCTTCAGGGAAGCCGCCGGGCGGCGTGCCGAGGTAGCCCTGGAAGTACTGGACCACGCTCTGTGGGAAGTCCAGCTTCGCGGCGTTCGTGAGCAAGAGCTGTTTGGTCGCTTCCACCGACGTGGCCAAATCATCGCGCATGGTCAGCAGATCGTTCTGCACCAGGAAGATCGCGAAGTCGCCCACCATCTTGCTGGATGGCGTGACCTTCGGAATGTCACCGACCAACTGGTTGACGACAGCGAACGCGTGCTTCACCTCATTCCATCGCGGCAGCAAACCCAGTGAGGCGGCCTGCGGTCGCAGGTTGGAATACTGACCACCAGGGATCTCGTGGTAGTAGACCTCGGAGGTGCCGCTCTTCAGCCCGCACTCAAACGGGCTGTAGAACTCACGGACGGATTCCCAGTAGTCCGCAAGTGGTTGGAGTGCCTTGTTGCCCATCCCCGTTTCTCGACCGCTGCCGCGCTGCGCAGCCACCAAGGCGTTCCAGCTCGGCTGGCTGGTCATGCCGGCCATAGAAGAGATCGCGACGTCGACGATGTCCACGCCAGCATCGATCGCGGCGAGCAGCGTCGCGACGCCGTTGCCGCTGGTGTCGTGAGTGTGCAGATGGATCGGCAACGACACTGTGTCTTTGAGTCGCCCAATCAAGTCTCGCGCGGCCTGTGGCCGCAACAACCCCGCCATGTCCTTGATGCAAAGGATGTGTGCGTCCAGGTCTTCGATGCGCCTGGCCAGGTCCACGTAGTACTCGATGTCGTACTTCTTGCGCGCAGGGTTGGCGACGTCGCCCGTGTAGCAGATGCAAACCTCGGCAACCTTGCGCGTGGTCAACACACGTCCGATCGCGACCTTCATGTTGTTGAGGTCGTTGAGGCTGTCGAAGACGCGGAAGACGTCGATCCCAGCTCGGGCGGCTTCGTCGATGAATGCTTCGACGACGTTGTTCGGGTAGCTCGTGTAGCCCACGGCGTTGGCACCGCGCAGCAGCATCTGCTGGAGCACGTTGGGGATCGCCCGCTTCAGTTTGCGCAAACGATCCCAGGGGTCCTCGTTGAGGAATCGATACGCAACGTCGAACGTCGCTCCGCCCCAAGTCTCCACGCTGAACAGGTCCGGCGCCAAGTGCGCCGTCGCCGGCGCGATGCGGACCATGTCCTTGGTGCGAACCCGCGTCGCGAGCAAGCTCTGATGCGCGTCCCGCATCGTGGTGTCGGTAACGAGCGGCCGCTCTTGAGCGGAGACCCAACGCGCGAGGCCGATCGGCCCTTCTGCTTCGAGGATCTGCACCGTCCCATGGGGAGCCGGGCCCTTCGGAACCGGTGGTACCGGCGGCGTCAGGAACTCCGCGGGGGAACGGCGCTGTTCGGGCGGCACCGTCGGGTGGCCGTTGACCACAACCTCCGCTAGGTAGCGGAGGAGTCGAGTGGCACGGTCCCGAGACTTCTCGAACCTGAACAGGTCCGGGGTTTCGTCGATGAACCGCGTGTAAGTCTTGCCGCGCAGGAAGTGCTCGTGCTGCAGCACGTTCTTCAGGAACGGCAGATTGGTCTTCACGCCGCGAATCCGGAACTCCTTGAGCGCGCGCTGGCCCTTCCGCGCAGCTTCTTCGAAGGTCCGCCCCCACGCGATCAACTTCACGAGCAGTGAGTCGTAGTGCGTGTTGATCTTCGTGCCGGTGAAATTGTCTCCACCATCAAGCCTCAGCCCAAATCCACCGGGCTGCCGGAACGCCACGATGGTGCCGCTGTCCGGGAAGAAGTCATTGGCAGGATCTTCCGTGGTCACGCGGCACTGAATCGCGAACCCTCGGGGCCGCACGTCACGCTGATCAAAGATGCCGACAGCGTCACTGGCCAGGTCCAGTCCTTGCTCCACAAAGATCTGTGACTGCACCAAGTCAATCCCCGTGACCTGTTCGGTGACGGTGTGTTCCACCTGCAGGCGTGGGTTCACTTCGATGAAGTAGTGCTGGCCAGTCTTCGAATCGACCAGGAACTCCACGGTGCCGGCGTTGTGGTAGCCGACCTTTTTGGCCAAGCGAACCGAATCGCGGAACAGTGCATCACGCACCGCACCGTCGAGGTTTGGTGCCGGCGCGATTTCGATGACCTTCTGGTGGCGTCGTTGCACCGAGCAATCGCGTTCCGCCAGGTGCACGACGTTCCCAGACAGATCGCCCAGGATCTGCACCTCGATGTGACGCACACGCTCGAGGAACTTCTCGAGGAAGACGGCGCCGTTGCCAAAGGCCGCCTTTGCCTCGGATCGCGCTTGTTCGATGCTCGTCGCGAGTTCCTTCGCCTCGCGAACCACGCGCATCCCGCGACCGCCACCGCCATATGCCGCCTTGACCAAGACCGGCGCATGCTCCTCGAAGAACGCTCGAGCCGCATCACCGGGATCACTGTCCTCACCGAGCGTCATGCCGGGGACTGTGGGGATGCCGTGCTTCTCGACTTCCTTCCGGGCGACCACCTTGTCGCCCAACAACCGAATCACATCGGCTCTCGGGCCGATGAACGCAATCCCGCGCTCGCGGCACGCTGCTGCAAACTCCGCACTCTCGGACAAGAATCCGTAGCCCGGATGAATCGCGTCGACCTTCGCCGCCTCGGCGACCGCGAGGATCTCATCGATGCCCAGGTAGGCATCGACGGGCTTCTCCCCGGCCCCGATGAGGTACGACTCGTCGGCCTTGTAGCGATGCTGGCTCTTCGAGTCCTCTTCGCTGAAGACAGCGACGGTACGAATCCCAAGCTCAACGCAGGCACGGAAGACCCGGATGGCGATCTCGCCACGGTTGGCGCAGAGAACCTTGCGAAAGGTGTCGGTGTGCATGTGGGGGGTTCCCGGAGGGCGCGGTGCCAGCGATTCTATCGGCAGCCGAGAGACGACTCGTGACCGATCCCCAGACTTTCTGCCACTCCCGGCTCGCTATCCCGGTTGCAGGCCGGTTGCCGGAGTAAACGGCTGACAGCCAAGCAAGCCGCGAGGAGGTGGCGGGATGGGAATCTCGTCGCAGGAACCTGTGGTCATACAACCAACAGGCCCCCCATCTGCATCATCAGAATCCGAACCGGGTGACGACTCCCCCAGTTGCGACGGTCGCAAACCCCGCACCGCCCAAACCCGGGTAGCGATACGCGTGTGCGACCGACACTTGGTTTTGGTGCTGTGGAATCGCAATTTGCACACCCTGCGTGAGGGCCACCGGGATCCCCGGATTGGCCGGATCGAAGGCGGCCGCCTGCAGGAAGAGTGCTCGCCCAATCAGCGAAGGCGCTGCGGAGACAGTCAATCGGCTGGCGGGCACTGACCCGTTACCTGAGGCGATGGCAAGCGCCAACGTCACGAGTGGGTCCGCCCGCAAGTTGGCGCAAAGACTCGGGTGAGACATGTTCGGATCGCTGAGGCCCAAGAACGTCAGAACGACTGAGTTGGACGATGCGAAGTTCACTGAGTGGTCGATTCGAAACAGTCCTCCTGTATTCGCGACTTCGACTCCGAGCACGAAACGGTTGGTCGTCTGACCATTCGCAATGCAACCCTGCGACACGAAGGTGCCACCAACGACGTCCGTCGACAGTTGTCCAGTGTCAGGCTGGAAGTCGTAGGGGAAGTTGCGAAGACCCACCGGAGTCGGCGTCACGCTTTGGAAACGCACCTCCCAGAGAAAGTCATCGCTACCGTTGTAGGACCATGGCACGTCGAGGTTCAGCGCAAGATCAAATGCAGCCGGTGCACTGCCAGGTTGCCCCGACCAGTCTGGCGTGACCACATCACGCGGACCGAAAACGACAACGGGCGTGTCGGTGTAGTTAGAGCCCAAGTTCTCCGACAGACGTTCGATCGAGGCGTGCGCCATGACGATCGTCAACTGACGGAAAGTCCGTTGGCCATACTCTGACCGGGTCGGGAGGCCTGCATCCCGACGCCAAGAGATGCTGCGGATGTTGGCGCGCGGCGTGCCGCGCTGCGTGGCGTCGACCTGTTGCCACACCAAGTTGTCCACCGAGCCAAGGATGTAGCCGTGATCCGACGGTGCCTCACTGTTGAGCAACCCAACAGGGCTAGAAAAAGACTGGGCGCAAAGCGAACTCGCGCACGCAAGAGAAAGTGACAGAGTGATTTTCATGGCTGTTCCCTCAGGCAATGCAGATGTCAAAGGAACCGGCGATCGCGCCAGGATGCCGACTCAGCGCCATCACCAACCGCGGGTCGAAACCACCATCGTTGGAGTTGCGGACTGGTCGCGTGCCGCGACCGCCGTAAGCGGCGACGAGATCAAACACCTCGTCGTTGACCGTTTCATCGAAGTAGAGCTGCGTCGTGAGCACTTCGATCCCGGCAACCCTCACCTTGACGTGAATGTGCGGCGTACGCACGACGTACCATCCTGGATAGACCGTGTTGAACGAAACCCGCCCGGACGCGTTCGTCACCTGCATTCCTCGGCAGTAGTTCCGACCCGACGTTTCCTCCGACTGAAAGGCGTTGGGCGCGTAGCCCGAGTAGATTCCGTCTGCGGTTGAATGCCAGATCGCGACGTCCGCACCAACGACCGGCTGACCCGTTGCGAGACTCAGCACACGAAGCCGAACCTGCATTGGGATGCCAGGCTTCCCCTCGGCGATGTCGGGCCGGTTCAGCGCCGTGTTGAAGTAGAACGGACCCGCAGTTTGCGAAGGCGTGGTCCCAGATGCGGGCGTCGCCAGCAACCGAGGCTGCGCCGAGAGCCGCGGGACAAGATGTAGGGACCCGACACCGGCAAGCGTCATGCCCGCGGCTCGGAAGAAGGTTCGACGCGCGAGTTGCCGTTTCATCGGCAACTCGATTCGTGGTGGTTGCTCAAGATCAGGCACGTTCATTGGGTTCATGGTCCGATTCCTTTGGGACAGGTCACGCACATCTCTACCCTTGTCCGGACAGTGTATACGCGGTTCTTTCAAGTAGTCGGAATACTGTCAGCCAATACAATTGAGCCACATGAACCCTGACGACATCGTCGACGTCGAATCGGTTCGCTGCTTCGCGGCAGCGGCGACCCACCTGAACTTCCGTGCAGCCGCGCGATCGATACCGATCTCACCCGCGGCGTTCGGTCAGAGAATTGCTCGTTTGGAGGCGAGCCTCGGCGTTCAGTTGTTCCATCGAACCACACGCAAGGTCGAGCTCACCAGCGCAGGTGAGCGAGCAGCGATTGCCGCCGAACGCCTCTTTGCCAGTGTCGCGAGCTTCCGGCATGCCATCCTCGATCCGAACGAACCGACTCCGTTCACTCTGACCATCGGAACGCGCTTCGAACTGGGCATCTCATGGCTCACCCCGTCGCTGACACTCCTCGCTGCGCATCGGCCCGAACGCACGCTTCACCTGTCGTTCGGGGACACAGTCGAAGTGCAGGACCGGGTGTCGCGCGGGATCATCGACGCCGCCGTGACATCCTCGCGGACCATCCCGACCGAGATCGAATACGAAGTTCTTCACGAGGAGGAGTACGTCTTCGTCGGTCAGACCGCCGAGTTTCAAGACGACCCATCAATCAACCCACGCCGGGCACGCAACTTTGTGCTTCTCGAGATCAGCCCGGACCTTCCGCTGCTGGAATATTTTCTCCGGTCACAGAGGACTGGCCAGCCCTGGCGTTTTCGCCGAATGGAGTATCTCGGCACAACAAGCGCCATCCGCCTACGGACGCTTGAGGGCGCTGGGATCGCTGTGCTCCCGAGGTACTTCGTCGCAGAGGATCTGCAGCGCGGCGACCTCCTCGAACTCAACCATTCCGGTCGGATGTACACCGATGCCTTTCGATTGATCTGGCGAGCCAACCATCCACACCGAGCCGACCTCACAGAGCTCGCAAGTGAACTACGGAAGATCCCGCTGCGCTGACGTGCGGTTGCGCCGCGATCCACGGGCCCTTGGTCGCGGCTCGAGCCAGAGCAAACCAGGCCGTGTTTCGAACTAGGGGAGGATCCGGACCTGCAGCCCGTTGCTCGCTCGCAGAAAGCACGCACCGGTCGCGGCGAAGTCGAAGGACACCGCTTGGAAGCACAGTGCGCGGTTCAACAGATTGGGATCGCCCGGCACCACGAACCCTGGCAGGTCCACCGAACCGAACCCGTTGAACACCAGGGGACGGCCAATGGACGTGGGCGCACTCAAGTACAGCCGGATCAAACCCATGCACGGAGGGAACGGAACCGGAATGCCTCCGGGAACACACGCCGTCCCCGCGAGCAGGAAGTGCACAGCACCTGGCATGTCTTGACCCACCGAGTAGCTGATGACGAAAGTCGATCCGGTTGCGGTGTTCGACGTGGCAGCGTCGTCGATGGTCAACGTGGGATGGACAGTCGTGGTGCTGACGTCGTTGAACGAAGCGCAGTTGCCCGACTCCCCGTACCCCCGACCTACGCCGAGGAATCGCACGTCTAGGCTGTCGAGCGGGTTCGCGAGACACGGTGAGATGAATGCCCCGGGAGCCGTGACCCAATCGGTTGCGGTGTTGGTATCTATCACCATCGGCAGGTTCACGCGCTGAATCAGATCGGACCCCGCACGTGGTCGAACCACTGTGCCGCCAGACCAGTGGCTGTTGCCGTGACGCGTTCCCGCGACGACGTCCGCGGTCTCCACGTCGCCGAATGCGACATAGTCGATAATCCCCGTCGTTGGATCGTTTGGGTCATCGTTGAGCCAGACTTCCACTTCGGAAGCGTCAGAGAACATGATGTTCCGAGGGATGGTGACCGAACACGCTGGGATGGGGGCGATGCCGTCGATGAACACAAACGTCGCGCCTGGCGCCAATACCCTGTTCGTATTCACCTGATGCTGCAGCCCTAGGCCAAAGACACCGTCAGGCACAGGGTTGCATGGTTTCGTGTTGCCACGTGTTTCGTAGCGCCAGATGCACATCCCACGCAGGTCCACCGGAGAAGCGCCGCTGTTGACCACTTCGATGAAGGCGGGAGAACCGGTGTGCACCTCATTCAGCAAGATGCCGGGGTAGGGAGACTGCGCAGCCAACCAGGGCGCCAACGCGATGTAGGACAACACGGTCTTGGTGGGGTTCATGGCTCGATGCTAATGGAGCGTCGACGAAGGCCCACTTCGTTCCGGGCGTCATCCAACCAAGGGGAGCCCTGCTCCGTGGATGGATAGACGCTCGTCCCACCCGTCCGTTCCTCTGGGCAACGCCAGTTGCCGATGAACTGCGTCGCGAAGCGTCGCCAATTTTGCACGGTCAAGCGACGACTTCCGAACGCTGCTTAGGCAACCAGAAACATCAACGCCACGTTCACCGCGAGTAGCGCAGTGACCCAAACGGCTGAGCTCACCCACAACGAGAATGGGCGACTCTCTTTCGCCACCCGTGGCTCTCGAAGCGACGCTTCCCAACCCAAGTCGTCCTTGTCGACTCCAAGGTGCCTTTCGTACTTGGCGACGAATCGCCCGATGGCGACCACGCTTCGGCTCGTTGCGACCAACCTAGAAAACAGCGCCAACATCAGCACCACTGGCAACAGGCGGGCATACCACAAACCTGCCGCACTCGGATGCTCGAGCAGCCACGCCCAGACCACCAGCGTCCCGAAGGCTGCCCAGTGCTGCAACTTCTCCTGGGTGGCGATCTTGGTAGCGATTTCAGCACGCAGCGACTTGTACTGTTCCAAGAGGAACGCCTCTCGAGGATCGGAACAGGAGCACTGCGTGCATTGTTGTTTGGACGGGGATTTCGACATGGCCATTCTCGATCATCAGCTAGTCATGGTGTTCGGCCCATGAACTATCCCCATTGGTAGAGGCGATGGGGCCGCGGTATTTCTGCCCAGCTTCAAGTATAGCCCGCGCAGCTCCACGGACTGCGTCCTAGGGCCAACCCATCGAGTTGAGAACTTGGTGTAGTGCTCTTTTGCGCTCGATGTCCCCCAGTTTTGGGTCTCGAGCTCCAGCTGTCCCGTGCGGCTTGGGGGGTTAAACGACGAAAGGTGAGCCGTCTTTCGACGACTCACCTTCGTGATGATTAAACCCGGCACTTACCTACTTTCGCGTTGCCACTATCATCGGCCCAGTCTGCTTGACTGCTGTGTTCGGAATGGGAACAGGTATTTCCAGACGGGTATGGGCACCGGGAACCGCTTACCTGCGAACACGACCGAGGTCATGTCCGAGGGACGGTTGGTTGAGAGAGAACATCACTGAGAATCTTCGAATGAGAAGGTAGTCAAGCCGATCGACTGGTTAGTACCGGTAAGCTGAACATATTGCTACGCTTATACTTCCGGCCTATCGACCTGGTCGTCTTCCAGGTGTCTCATGGGAGAACCCGTCTTGGAGCTGGCTTCGCGCTTAGATGCTTTCAGCGCTTATCCGTTCCGAACTTAGCTACCCTGCTGTACCACGAGCGTGATAACAGGCACACCAGAGGTTCGTTCTTTCCAATCCTCTCGTACTAGGAAAGAATCTCCGCAGTTCTCCTGCACCCACACCAGATAGGGACCGACCTGTCTCACGACGGTCTAAACCCAGCT
>CBESZZ010000108.1:0-9269 GCA_965534055.1 uncultured bacterium
CCCGTGGTGCTCTCACCAAACAGGACGCGATTCGCGTCGATTGGCACGATGAAAGACGCGAACTTCGGCGGCATGGCTGGCAGCGACAGCAGCGTCGTGATCGGTGCGAACGGACCGGCGTCAAAGACGAGGTCTGTGCCGTCGAATGCCACTGCACCCGAGAGGTCGTCGACGACGCGGGCGTAGGTGTAGCTCAGGTTGGTGAGCGCCGCGGAACCCTGAAAAAACTCGAAGCCGGGATCGGTGACGATTTGGGCCGGAAGGGCATGCGCGGCCGCCGTCGCGCAAATCAGTAGTGGCAAGCGGGAGAATCGAATCATGGTGTCGGTCGTGGTTAAGCAGACGAGGTCTGCGGGGCGTGCTTGACCCAAGTGGGTCCATCGGAGTGCCGACGTCGGAATGGTTGCTCTGCATTGACCCTTGCCGCCATCGGCGGAAAGGTCAGTTCAGCGTGAAGCTGTCGATCGTGGTGGTGCCGAGCGTCGTGCGTCCGTAGGCGTCGGTGCCGAGGCACAGAGCTTGCGCGGATACCTGCACCGACGCGGACGTGCCCGGGTGGATCGCTGGGACTTGAGCGGAGCCGGCTGCGTCGAGCGGAACCGATTGCACGGACCACGGCACGCCGGTGCGGAGGCCCTGAAACAGCGGAACTCCGAACGCGCGTGCGGCGAGTGTTTCTGGAGCGGCCGGCGCCAGTGCCATTGCGAGCCACGCCGAGCCTTGCGGCGGACCGCCGGCGATCACTAGTTGGTAGGGGCCTGGTGGAACGTTGCCCGCAGGAGCGTGCGTCAAGGTTGGCCGTTCCGGACTCAGAGTCGTGATGCGTGACTCGACCGAATAGTCGCTGCTGCTGATTGCGAGTGTGTGTCGCCCTGCTGGTTGGAATGGCGCGAAGGTGGCTTCGAGCGGCAGCGCGCTCGAAGACGTGACCCATTGCAGTTGCAGCAGGCTGTGGCCAGACAGGTCGAATCGAACACCGGGCTGCAGCCCACGGCGATCTGGCGTCGTGCAAAGCAACGCGCCGGACGCAGGGTTGGTCACCAAGATGCCGCCGCGTGCATCCTCCGCGAGGTCGTAGCCGCCCGGCAGTCCGGCCTGCAGCAGCACGGCATTCGCGCTGGTGAGTGGCGCCGCTCCGGGGGTGAGTGCGCCGCTGAGCTGTGCTTCCCGAAACAACAGCAGTCTCGTGCCGCCGCTCGGTGGCGGCAAGATTTCGATCACGACGAGGTCACCCGCGCGATCCAGCAGCAGAGGGCCGGAGGGGCCGCGCAGCTGAATGATCTCCCGGGGCCGCACGCGAGGGTCGGTGTCGATTGCCCACACCCCGTTTGCGGCAGATGGTGCGGGCCAGTCGGGGTTCGCCGAAACCAGCAGTGCTCCCGATGGATGTTCGACCAGGTCAAACGTCTGCGACACGCCCTTGCGCAAGCGCTTCGGGCCGGGGTCCATGGGCAATGCCGCAATGCGTCCGGAGCGCAGATCAATGGCGTAGACCGTGCGCGTCAGGTTTCCGGCGACCACGGTTGCCAGCGTGTCGCCAGCGGCCGCTCGATGCGCGATCCGGACTCTGACGTTCGCGTCGTGAACCTCGAGGTTTGCCCCGACGCCTACCCAGCGGATGTCCCGCACTGCGTCCCATGCGAACCCGCGCACCAAAGTTGGTGCGTAGTTGTCGAGATGCAGCAGCGCTGTCGCGAATCCTGGTGGGGTGGACTGGGCGCATAAGCGCGCAGCAGACACCCACAGGGTGAGAGTCGCGGCAAGGACCGCAATGACGGGAAACGGGGGAAGCCACCCGCGGCCGGAGTACTGGATCGACATGGTCTCGATCGGTGTCGTGCGCACCGAGTGAGCGAAGAGCAAGCGGCCGATTCGCGGCGGGATGCCACGGAACGGTCGATCCAAGCAGGATGTTCTGGCTCCCGGATCATCCGAGCAACGCGCCTTCCCAGCTCCCCGATCCTCGGTTTGCCAGTGACATCTTGCGTTGCTCGTCCTCGGTTACAGCTGCGGGACAGCGCCGGATTTGCACCGGACTTCCCCTGCTAGGGACGCGCCGCACGTTACGCCGCAAGGTTCCACGGCGCAATGGCTCGGCTCGGGATGGTTGGCCCTTCGAGAACTTTTCTGGGGTCGTGGTTGGCGGGCTCGATGTTCTTCACTGCTGATCACTTGCGTCGGTCGTGAGCGTCTCGAAGCAGAGCTGCATCGGCGCACGGCGAAGATTCTCAAAACTCTGAACCGCTCATGAAACGGGTCCATGGTACGGGGCCCGTTTTGCGCCCTCATCGAGGTATCCAATATGAAAACCCAATTGATTCTGGCGCTCAGCGTCTCGTTCGTTTCAGCAAGTTTGACTGGCCAGTCGTGGCTCAACTTTTCCAATGCGACCCAGTCCCACGTCTTCAATTTTCCAGGCAGCGGCTACGACATCCGAACCTACGGAACCATCACGACGCCTGAAGAAAGCGAAGCGGATTGTTGCGTCGCTGACTTCGACCAAAGCGGTGCAGACGATGTTGTTGTCGTGCGGAAGGAGCAGGGCTATGGCCTCGCGCCGCGCCAGCACTCGCTGTTGCTGAACCGAAACGGCGTGCTTGTGGACGGCACTCCGGCGTTTGTGACCGACTTCTTGAACCCGGCGAACTACTCCAGCGCCCGCGATTGCATCGCGTGCGATGTGAACGGTGATGGTTGGCCAGATCTGGTGATCGGCAACACGAACAACGAGCGCCCTCACCTATACATCAACCGTTGCGACGACAAGAACGGCACGTGGCGGGGTTTGGAACGAGTCTTCAACTGGTACACGATTGAAGCAGGCGTGGGCTTTGGCATGGATTGCTGCGGTGTCACCTGCGGCGACGTCGACGGCGACGGTGACATGGACCTCTACTTCGCGAACTACCTTGGCGGACTAACGGACGACATCGATCGATTGTTGATCAACAATGGCACGGGACGATTCGATGAAGAGACGAGTGTGCGGATCGCCGTTCAATCCAACCTCGGTGTGACCACGGATGGAACGTTTCGCGACTTTGATCTCGACGGCGACTTGGATCTGTTTCTCACCGAGGCCGTCGCTGGTGGTCACCGCCTGCTGTTCAACAACGGGTCTGGCGTCTTCACACGGGTCCAAGGCCTGGGTGGTGGTGGCAACCCCTACATGCACGCGGTCATCGATATCGCCAGTCCTGGGCGAGCGAGCTACTACTCCGTTGGCGATCAGAACGATGCATCGAACGTGGCCACCGGCATCCAGGCCAACGGCAACATTCAGTTTGCCGGAACGCAACCCATCGTGGGCATTGGCAGCGACTTGGGTGGCAACACGACCGTGTGTGACATGGATCTAGATGGCAAGGACGACCTGATCCTCTGCGATCTCGACACCATCTCCGCGGGTTCGCCGAGCGTGCTTGCCGCTGCAGCGACCGATGGCATCACCGTCTACCTCTTGCGCAACATCTACTCGAGTCCAACGTCGCCGGCCTTCGACAACCCGAACGCGGGCGCACCCGGAATCGAGAACGTCGACGGAACTTGGGACACTTGCTGCCCAGACGTCAACGGCGACGGCAAGCCCGACCTGGTTGTGTTTCATGTTCGCGGCATGTCCTTGTTCCTGCAGTTGTAGGTTTTGACCAGTTGGTCATGCGAGCTCACGAATCCGCGTGACGCTCGCTTCGATCTCCGCACGCGTCGTCCGGTGGTTGGCGACGCAGAACCGAATGACGAAGTGTTCGTCGACTCGTGTCGAAGACCGCATGCAATACCCGTCGTCATGGATCGCCTGAAGTAGGCGCTTCGTGGCGTCGTCGTCGCTGACCCCTTGTGGACCCTGCCGAGCGACCGCGCCAAAGGTGAAGATCGACAAGCGTGGTGGCGTGACGATGCAGAGTCTCGGATCCTCCGCGATCCGATCGGCGGCAAGACGGGTGAGGTCCAGGTCGTTGCGGATCGCTGCCGCTATGGCGTCTACGCCCACGCTCCGGAGCAACATCCAAATGGGCAGAGCCCGGTTGCCGCGGGTGAGTTCGGCACCGCGATCGTGGAAGTTCGTTTCGTCGACCGGCACGTCCTGCATGTACTGACCGGCTACGCCCGTGGCGAGCGCGCGCTCGACGCAGTCGATGTGACGCGTCAAGAAAACGCCGGCTTCGAAGGGCGCGTAGAACCACTTGTGCGGATCGAGCGTGATGGAATCGGCGCGGTCCATCCCACGTAGCTCCGAGCGGCCCGCGGGAGTGAGCGCGGCAGCGGCGCCGTAAGCACCGTCGATGTGGAGCCACACCTCTTCGCGATCGCAGAAATCTGCGATCTCCGACAAGGGGTCCACCGCGCCGGTGTTCGTCGTGCCCGCGGTCGCGGCGACGCAGCACGGCAGACGGCCGGCCGCCCGATCCGCGGTCACGGCTGCTGCCAGCGCCGCGACTTGCATGCGTCCCGACGCGTCGGCGGCGATGTGTCGCACAGCTCCGCGGTCAAAGCCCAGGATGCCTGCGGCTTTGGCGAGGGAGTGGTGGGCTTCGTTCGACACGTAGACCGTGAGTCTGTGACGCGGGGATTGGCCCTCGGGAATCGTCGCGCTGGGTTGTTTGGCTTCGGCGGCTGCGGCGAGCCCGGTGAGGTTCGCCATCGATCCGCCCGAAGTGATCACACCCGGCCAGTCGCCCGCAACCGCTCCGGGCAGGCCGAGGGCTTCGGCGAGTCAGACCAGCAAGCGTTCCTCCAGCGCGGCCATGGACGCGCCGCCAAGCCAGGTGCCAACGAACAGATTTGTCGCGGAAGCCATGAAGCCTCCAAGAGCACCTTGGAAGCTGCCTGGCCCGGGGACGTAGGCAAAGAACCGAGGGTGGTTCACCAGAGTTGCCTTGGGGAGCAACTCGTCGAAGAACCGAGCCAAGCTTGTCGATTCGCCCAGACCTTTCCGCGGAAGCGGCTCGTCGACCAAGGCCCGTAGGGGAGGACCTTGCGGGGGAGTGAACACGCGCTGGTCGCTCAGGTCGGCGAGCCAATCCGCCACGCGGTCGGCGGTCGCGTAGCCGAGGCGACGCATCGTTTCACGGTCGGGGTCCAGGCTGTGCGCGGCGTCCTCGGGCATCCCCGGAGTGTGCCGCGAGGAGGGCTGCGATGCGCGTTCCGATCCGGCTGGGGCGGCGTGGGCAGGGGGAATTTTGGCTTTTCTGCTGCGTTGTCGCCTACCGGTCCGCAACCTATGCGGCCCGCAGGCCACAGATGAATCCGGCCTGTCGCTCACACCCTGCACCAAGAATCTCACCCTTGACCGGTTCCTTCGACTTCGCCCGTGATGCGTTCCACGTGATCGCCGGCCCCTGTGCGGTCGAATCGCAGGCGCAAGTGCAGGCCACCGCGGATGCCGTCGCCGCGGCGGGCGCCACGATCCTTCGCGGCGGGGCGTTCAAGCCGCGCACGTCACCCAAGTCCTTCCAGGGGCTCGGCGTCGAGGGGCTAGAGCTCCTGCGCGATGCTGGCAAGCGCGTGGGGTTGCCTGTGGTTACCGAAGTGCTGGATCCCCGCGACGTGGAACTGGTTTCGGCCCATGCGGACGCACTGCAGGTGGGTTCACGCAACATGCAGAACTTCCCTCTGCTGCGCGAAATCGGCCAGACGCGCCATCCCGTCCTCATCAAGCGCGGGGCTGCGGCCACGTTGAAGGAGCTGCTCGGTGCGGCCGAATACATCCTGGCGGGCGGCAACGAGCGGGTTGTGCTCTGTGAGCGAGGGCTGCGGGGCTTCGACCCCTCCACCCGGTATTTGCTGGACTTGGGCGGCGTGGCTGCGCTCCGTACTATGACCGATTTGCCCATCGTCGTGGATCCCAGCCATGCGGCGGGTCGCGCTGACCTCGTGCCAGACCTCGCGCGGGCCGCGGTCGCTGTGGGGGCGGACGGTCTGATGATCGAGGTGCACCCGGACCCCGGCGTGGCGCTCTCGGATGGAGCCCAGGCGCTGACCACCGAGCAATTTGTGGGGCTGATGGCCGACGTCCGCGCGCTGCTGGCAGCTCTCGGGACCCGGCAATTGGCCACGAAATCGGTAGGAATGGGCCCGAATTGCGGCTCGAACCCCGAGGGAACCGAAGAGAGTTTCCGAGTTTCCCGGGCCTCGAGCTCGGGTTCCGGTGAGACTTCGCGGCCCGATCCGCGACTCTTGGACGCAAAGTCCCCCAGGACGCCCAAGTCTCCACATTCTCCCAACTCGCGCGCCCGCTCGGACGCACCTCACGCATGACCGAACGCAAGCCATACATCGCCGGCAACTGGAAGATGAACTTGGATCGAGCGCGCGCGCTCGACCTCATTAAGACCATCAAAGGGCGGCTTGGTGACGGCAACGACCGTGAGGTGGCGGTGTTTTGTCCCTCTGTCTACCTCGCCGATGTCACCGCGGTTGCGCAGGGCTCACCCCTTGGCGTGGGCGCGCAGAACATGTGGTACGAACAAGACGGCGCGTTCACCGGCGAAGTCTCTGCGTCCATGCTGCGCGAGGTCGGTGCCGACCGAGTACTCGTCGGTCACAGCGAGCGCCGGCAAATCTTCAAGGAACCGGACGAGTGGATGGGCCGGAAGGTCCGGCGCGCGCTGGAAAAGGACCTGCTCCCCGTGCTCTGCATCGGTGAGACTCTGAACGAGCGCAACGGCAAGCGCACCGACCGCGTGCTGAAGAAGCAGCTCGATTTAGGATTTGAGAGTGTTGGCGCTGCCGATGTGCGACGGATCACGGTAGCCTACGAGCCCATTTGGGCGATCGGCACAGGTGAAGTGGCCTCGACCGAGCAGGTCTTGGCTGCCCACCGAACGATCCGAAAAAAGGTCAAGAGCACTCTCGGCGAAGAAGCCAGTGAGTCGCTCCGCATTTTGTATGGCGGCAGTGTCAAAGCTGACAATGCTGCCGCTCTGATGGCCCTCGAAGACGTCGATGGCCTGCTGGTTGGTGGCGCGAGCCTCCAGCCTGACTCCTTCATCCCGATCATCGAATACGACGCCTGATTGCCGTGAACATTCTCTACGCCGGTTCTTGGCTGCTGTTCTTTACGTCCGCTGTCCTTCTCATCGTCATCATCCTGCTCCAGGAATCGAAGGGCGGAGGTTTGGCTGAAGCGTTTGGCGGTGTTGGTGCGGAAACGTTCGGTGTGAAGAGTGGAGGCATCAACCGCTTCACGTTCGCACTCGCGGCGATATTCCTCGTCACCGCGCTGCTCATCGACATCCTGCGGAAGTAGTGCCGGCCGCACCGCTGGGTGTGGTGAGCATGACTGGCTCCGGCCAGTCGTCGGGGATCACATCGCTCGGTGATCTGCGCATCGAAATTCGCTCGGTGAACGGGCGCGGGCTGCAGACCAAGTGGCGAATGCCACCGAGCTGCCAGGGCTTCGAACCCGCACTCACTGCACGTTTGCGCGCAGTGGCCGAACGCGGGCATTGCGTCATTTCGTTCGACCTTGAGCGGCTGGCCACGGAAACCGAGGCCAGGCTGCTCGATCCAGAGCTGTGCCGGCGCGCGCACGCTGAGCTGCGCTCGATCCACGCGGAGCTCGGCCTCGCCGGCGACGGGCCAGCCATCAGTGACGTGCTGCAGCTCGTGCGTCTCGCGGTGCCGGTTTCTCGTGACCGCGACACCACTCGAGGGTCGAGTGAACTGCCCGACGATGTGGCGGTACTCTTTGCAGAAGCGCTAGACGCTTGGGGTCAGAGTCGTCGCAAGGAAGGTGCGGCCACCGCCGAAGCGTTGCGCGGTTCTCTCAGCCGTGTTGGTGCGCTGAACGTCTCGGCCGGCGCACGCGCGCCGGAGTTCGTGGAAACCTACCGCGCCCGGTTGCTTCAGCGCATCGACGAGTACATGAGCAAGCATGGCCACGCCGCAGAGCCTCGCGACGTGTTGCGGGAGGTCGCCGTGTTCGCCGAGCGGATCGACACCGCGGAGGAGACTCAGCGCTTGGAGCAGCACGTTGCCGCGGCCCGAGAGCTGCTAGATCGCGGTGGGCGCGTTGGTCGGCCGCTAGAATTCTTGCTGCAGGAAATGCTTCGCGAGGCCAACACGTTGGGCAGCAAGTCGCCTGACGTCGATTTGTCCCATCTCGTCGTGGAGCTGAAGTCCGAGATCGACAAACTGAAGGAACAAGCGGCCAACATCGAATGACCGCCGTCAACCGCTGTCCCCACCGCCCATCCGCATTCCACCCGCCGCGATGATTCCCGATCCAACCGAAGCGTCCTCGGAGACCCAGCTCAAACACCAGGCCAGCGGTCGGTTGGTGGTGATTTCCGGTCCTTCGGGTGCGGGCAAGACGTCCGTGTGTCGCGCACTCAAGGAGATCCCCGGCGTAGCGTTTTCCGTGTCGGCCACGACGCGCAAGCAACGCAAAGGCGAGATTGACGGCAAGGACTACTACTTCTTGACGCGCAAGGAGTTCGATGACCGCATCGACGCCGGCGAGTTTTTGGAGTGGGCCGAATACAACGGCAACCGTTACGGCACGCTGCGCCAACCCATGGTGGATGCCATCGCGAACGGCGAGACGTTCCTGCTGGAGATCGAGGTGCAAGGCACGCAGCAGTTGCGAACCGATGAGCAGGACGGCACGTACGTCTTCATCGTCCCGCCCAGCATGGAAGCGCTGCGTCATCGGTTGGAGAGCCGCGGCACCAATTCACTTCACGAGATCGAAGCACGACTCACCATCGCCGCCACGGAGATGGAAGCGCAGGATCTCTACGACCATGTCGTGGTCAACGCAGTGCTCGACGACGCCATCGAAGAAGTTCGCACGAAGGTTGGCTTGTGACTGCGCAGGCCCGCCCAGACACCTCGAATGCACCCCTCGTGTTGTTGGGCGTCGGCGGTGGCATCGCCGCGTTCAAAGCCGCGGCCCTCACCAGTCAGCTTGTGCAGCACGGTTATCGCGTTCGCGTTGCCATGGCGCACGGCGCTGAGATGTTCGTCGGTAGTGCGACCTTCGCTGGACTTACGGGTCTTCCAGTCGTTGTTTCGTCCATGCAGATTGATCCCGACGGCAGCGCGCCCCACGTCACGCTCACCAAAGAAGCTGCTGTATTTGTGGTTGCGCCGGCGACTGCGAACATCCTCGCCCGACTCGCGGCCGGGGTTTGCGATGACCCCGTCTCGCTCGCCGCGGTTGCGGCGACGTGCCCGCGCATCGTCTGTCCGGCGATGAACGACGCAATGTGGGAAGACGCCAGCGTGCAGCGCAATCTGCAGGTGTTGCGCGAGCGCGGTTATGA
>CBESZZ010000109.1:0-9193 GCA_965534055.1 uncultured bacterium
TGGGTGTGACCGAATCCAATTTCCACGGTTCGATCGGATCCATGATGGACCCAGCTTGGGCTGGTTCGGTCGGCGGAGCCTCGGGCTCCGCAATGGTCGCGTCCGCGCGAATCAGCGAGGGCGCGTGCGGCACCTGCGGATCTTGCGCGGCAGCGGAAGGCAAGAGGACCGTTGGTACAGCGAAGAGGGCGCAGGCAAGGCGCCAAGACGGAGAGTGGGAGTTCTTCATCGTGCGAGACGGCCGGAAAGGCGTCAGCAGGGTACAGCGGGACGAAGCGGGCGAGCGCACGCGCCACGGAGGAGATTCGATTCACGCGCCGTGAGTCAGCTGTCCAAGAACTGCCTATGGGGTTTCAGCGGAGACGCTCTATCGCACACGGTTTTCGCGCCGGCAAGCGGCGCATCGCGCGTTGTTCACCCGAAACTCCCCCGAGGCCCGTCCGGCAGTGGTCGGGGGAACAGGACCCAGGGACTCAGCGCCAACCGCGAGTACACCAGCAAGATTGCAGGCTCTTCCATGCCCGTGCTCCGGTGCATTCCGCCAAACTGATGAGGTGCGGGCGGGTTCCCGTGGGGGCCCAGAGGTCGCGTGTCACTCCAGGATCATCGCGGTGGATGGCGTGCCGGCCGCCGTCGAGTTCTCGCGTTGCATCATTTGCGCCTGCGCGGCGCGGCTCGGTCCGTCAGGATGTATGGTCCGCGGCCGACCATGATTCGCATCCGCAACTTGCTGAAGAGCTATCCGAGCCGTGACCACTCAGTCACAGCGTGTCAGGTCGACGCTCTCGACGTCACCGACGGCGAACAAGTGGCGTTGATCGGTCGATCGGGCCTTGGCAAGACCACCTTGTTGAACTGCATGGCGGGGATCACGCGTCCCGACCGTGGCACGATTGAGATCGACAACATCGACATCGTCAAGCTCTCTGAAGGCCGCCGCGACCTCTTCCGCGCGGAGCATCTGGGAATGGTGTTTCAGACCTTCAACTTGCTGCAGCCGTTCAGTGCATTGGAGAACGTCGTGCTTGGCGCGGTGTTCGGGAGAAAGGCCAAAGACGGGGTCGAGGATCGCGCCCGTGACCTGCTGCAACGGGTCGGGCTTGGCGACCGCATCGATCACAAGCCGAGCCAGCTATCCGTCGGGCAGCAACAGCGCGTCGCGATGTGTCGCGCACTGGTCAACGACCCGAAACTCATCCTTGCCGATGAGCCTTTGGGCAACCAGGACAAGCAAACCGGCCTCGAGGTGTTGGACATCCTCCTGGAGATGGTCCGAGAAGGGCAGCGGACGCTCATCATGGTTACGCATGATCCGGACTCCGCCGCGCGCATGCAGCGGACCGTGGATCTTGCCACGCTGCGGAAAGACACGGGGACCGAAGTGTCATGAACCTCTTCGCAATCACCCGCCGCAACCTGCGTCAACGGTTGCTCTCCACGAGTTTGACGACGATATCGATCATGCTCGGCACGGCGCTGCTGGCGTCGCTTTTGTTGCTGCGGGCAGAGCTCGATCGCGGCTTCAAGACCAACATCGGTGGCTACAAGGTCGTGGTGGGGCCAGCTGGAACGTCGCCGCTTCAACTCGTCACCAACACCGTCTTCAACGCTGGTCAGCCACCGGGACTGATTCCGCTGTCCGTCTACCGCACGTTGAAGGACGGCAAGATCCGGCGCGGACGGATGAAGTACACGATCCCGCAGAGCCGGAGTGACTTCTACAGCCGGTACAACTTCCCGATCGTCGGCACCACCGACGCCATGTTCCACAAGTTCGAGACCGCGAAGGACCAGAACCCTGCGTTCTCCGAAGGCGAACCCTGGAGTTTCAACGACGACGACCTGTTTGCGTATGCGGACGCCTACGCGGAAGGGAAGAACAGGGAAGCTGCCGGCAACTTCTTCGAGAACCCAATCCCACCGCTTCAAGAGCAATGGCGAGGAGCGGTGGTGGGGGCTCGCGTTGCCCGCAAGCTTGGTCTGCAGATCGGCGATTCGATCGTGCCGCAGCACGGATTGCACGGTGACCCTGGCACCCACGAACACCCGGAGTCAGCGGTCGACATCGTCGGCATCTTGGCGCCCACCAACTCACCGATCGATCGTGTGATCTACGTTCCGGTCGCAGTGGTTTGGAGCACGCCGGGTCACGACGCAGTGATGCTTGAGCCTGCGACCGCTGAGGCGCCGTACACCGCGGATGGGATGCAGATCACGGCGGTCATCGGCCGCCCGCTGGATCACATGGGCGACCGCATCTTGAAGAACGCCTTCGAGAAGGAAGCGAGCGCGCAGGTGGCCACGCCGGCCACCGAGATCCCCGAACTGCTGAAGACGGTGGGCGACGTGAATCTCTTTCTCACCCTCATCGCCTTCCTGGTGCTGCTGGTGGCTGCGGTCTCGGTGCTCGTTGCGCTTTACAACACCATGTCTGAGCGCCGGCGGGAGATCGCGATCATTCGTTCGCTGGGTGCCCGACGCGGTCAGATTTTGCGCATTATCGTGCAGGAAGCGCTGTTCATTTCGCTCCTCGGCGCGGTGCTAGGAATCCTTGTCTGCCACGTTGGCATGGCCTTGGCGGCGCCGTTGGTCGAAGAGTACGCGGGGGTCTTCATCGACTGGACCTCCTTCTCGTGGACGGAACTCTGGATTATCGTTGGCGTGGGAGTGCTGGGCGTCGTCGCCGGTCTCCTACCTGCGTTGAAGGGTTCCATGACTGAGGTCGCCGAACACCTCACGCCCGCTTCGTAATCATTCGGGATGCCACGGCCCTTTCGCGGTGGCTCCCAACTTCTCGCCCGAGCAACACTCATGCGAACCACTCTGTGTTCTGTTCTCTCTGCGGGTCTCTCCGCGAGCCTTCTTGCTGGAGTCCTTGCGGGCGGCCTAGTTGCGCAGTCGCCAAGCCCTGTGAAGCCAGCAGAGAAGCCGGCGAAACAGGAGCCTGCGAAGCCGACCCCTGCGAAGCCGACCCCTGCGAAGAACAAGCCTGTGAAGGGTGAACCTCAGCAGCCCGAGAAGAGTGGCGAGAAGGGCCCAGACAAGAAGCCGGTCATCGTCACCGAGGCACCCGACGACATCCCGATTCCCGCCTCGGCGGACCCCGGTGACATCGCGGCCATCCAGAGCGCCTCCAAGATGAGGGCCGCAGAGCGTCGCCTTAAGGAGATGCTTCAGAAGGGCGAGATCGACGGGATGGACAAGATCCTGTCCTTCGAAGAAATCGAGTCCTGGCCCTACCAGGATGGTCTGAAGGGCATGCCCAAGGATCTCAAGAAGCTGGATGGCCAGCGCGTGCTGATGGTTGGCTTCATGCTTCCCATCGACAAGGTCCAAGACATCGACGAGTTCTTGCTCGTACAGTCCCTCTGGGCCTGCTGCTTCGGTCAGCCACCAGACATCAACGGCCTCGTCCGCGTCGTGATGCCCAAGGGCAAGACTTCAGCGTTCTTCTACGACCCCCTGAAGATCGTCGGGACCTTCAAGGTGGAAGCGACGATGCTCGACGGCTACTGCGTCGACATCTTCCAGCTCCATGTCGAGAGCATGGAGCCGCTGCGCTAGTCGGCTGAGCGCGCGGCCTGGCCGCGACCCGAGACCCGGAGGTGCTCGGGGGGGTGTGTTGGAAACCCGCACAGTGGGTCCCCGCCCCGAAAACACCCGATGCGATCGGCAGAACAAGGTGGTCAACCTAACGTTGACCCCCGTGATGTGCCGATCACAAGGCCATGACGGTCCCCCTGGCTTCGACCCGAGTGCGTGGTCCTTCCCTCGTTTTTCGGCTCTCCGCGGCAATGCTTGTTGCCGCGTTGTTGCTCGCGACGACGGTCGCCTTCTGGATGGCGGATCGCGACCTGCGATCCGCGGTGGCTGAAGACCGCGACGAGCGCACCGCGTTTACCGCGAACCTTGCCCATCGGGCGACGTCGCTCATCGCGCGACGCGATGATCTCCGGCTTTCCGTTCTGATCGCTTCAGCGGCGGACATCTCGCATGCACGCATCATGGTGTTGGACGAGACCGGCACCGTTCGGTTGGACACCGCGGTGCGTGAGGGCGGAACCGAGCGCGCTCTGGTGACCGCCGATGCGGATCCGATTCCGGTCCCTGGCCCGGAGCACGTGGTCGTGCAGTCCAAGGCAGACGGTGAGTCGAGTTACTTCGTTCCAGTGTTCGAGGGGGCCGACCTCGTGGGTGAACTGCGTCTCGATGCGAAAGCACCCACTTTGCTGGGTGCGTTTGACTGGCAGGCATTCGGCGTTGTGTTCTTCTCAGCGCTCGCACTCATTGCGCTCGCTGGACTCATGGTTCAGCGGTGGTCTTCAAGCGTGATGCGCGCCACGCACGCGGTCAACTCGCTCACAGCAGCTAGTGCTCGTTCGACGAATGACCTTGATGCGAACGGTGCCGGTGAAGTGTTTGCGCTGCACGAAGCGCTTCGCGAATTGGATCAGGTGACCAACCGTGGTCTGGATCAGGTGGCAACGTCTGTCCTCGCCATGGCGCGACACATGGTCGACTCCCTGGAGCACCGCGGATTTTCGCCGCAAGGCCACGGCCGGCGAACGTGGCAGTACGCGAGCTTGCTGGTCGATCGCGTGGAGTTGATCGATGCCGACCGCGAAGATCTGGAACGTGCCGCCCTGCTGCATGACCTAGGCAAGATGTGGGTGCGACCCAGCGTCTTGGCCAAGGAAGAGCCGCTGACCGCGACGGAACGGGCTTCCTTGCGTCATCATCCCGGCCGAGCTGCGGAGGTATTGGGAGTGGTGCAGGGCTTGCAGAAGGTGGCGTTGCTGGTTCGACATCACCACGAGAAGTTCGACGGCAGTGGCTATCCCGATGGCTTGCACGGTGAGCGCATCCCGCTGGGTGCGCGGGTGTTGGCCATCGCCGCGGCTTACGACCTATTGACCAGCTGCACGGTTCAAGGCGACACGTTGCAGTGGGACGAAGCGCTCGATGCGCTTCGCGAAGACCGTGGTGTGCACTTCGATCCGTGGTTGCTTGACCTCTTCGAAGAAGAGATTGCTCGAGCTCCGATTCCGGAGCCCGGAGTCGATCGCGACGTTCTGATCTCTTCAGAAGGTGTGTTGTCCTACAAGGCTGGCGACGCTGATCCGGATGAACTCGATGAAGAGACGCTGAACGCTGACGTCGCCGCGAACACCGCGGATGAATGGCTCAGCGAAGCGTTCGAAATGGAGTTTGTTGACCAAGACGGTGTTCCAGAGGAAAAATCATGACTCGACGGATGCACTGTGTGCTCGCGCTGGGAGTTTGCGCTTGGTCTTTCGGTGCTTGCGCCACGACTCCCCGTGAACCAGTGGGAGCCGCGGAGAGCGCGGTCACCGCGGGCGATCTGTCAGGAGCGTTGGTGTTGCTCGACTCTGTGCGTCCCGACCATCCGCGGTATGCGGAAGCGCGCGGGCTGGCCCACGCGGTTGAGCGACGCATGCGACGCGGCCACGAAGCGTTGATCGAGGCGCTCTTGCTGCGCGCAGAGTGGCGCGATTCCGAAGCGTTGGCGCGGTTGTCCGACGCGCGAGAGCTGTGGCCGAACTTCACGGTGATCCATGATCTCGAAGCAGCAACGCGTCATCGACTAGCGGTTGGTGCACCCACGACGGTTCGCGCCGACGGTGAAGGTTCAGTCGCCATGACGCGGCCGCCGAGCGCGGCCATCGCGCTGGGTTCGAACTCAGGATCGGGAAGTGGGCCCATGGACGATGGGGAGATCCTCGAAACTCAGTCCGTCGTCGATAACTTCGCCTCACAATCGCTGGATGGGATGATGATGGCCCCGGCTCCGCTTGGAGAAATGGCTCCACCCGGAGAAGCGGCGCCGACGCCTTCGGATCCAGCCGAAGTTCCCGCACCCGAGGGAACGTCAGGCGTTGCGACAGCGACGCCCTCAGCAAGTAAGGCTGCTGGTAGCAGAACCAATCATCTGCGAGTGGATCTCGAACCCGCGTTTCGTCGTGTCGATCTGCACCTGCGCGATGGCGCGCTTGATGCGGCGATTGATGTGCTTGAAGGGCTACACGCTGAGAATTTGCCGGTGCTCGCTGCGCGGTCGGTGGCGGCACGTCTCGTGCGCGTTCGCAATCAGCGCGGGCTGGTGCGGTACGGACAGGGCTACCTTGAAGCGGCAATCAGCGATTGGTCGCGCGTGGAAACGATCCACGCCAAGGCTCCGGTTCGCGGAGCAGAACGCGTCGTTGGCTTCCTACGTGCGGCACGGGCAGAGCTTGCGATGCAGCGCGCGAAACAACCTGTGGAGTAGTTTCCACCGAGGCTTCCTGCGGGGGCAGTTTGTTGCGCGCGCGCAATGCACGGCGGCTGCAACGACCCAAGGAAGAAAAACGCCGGGGGGAAAACTTCGGGAAAAGGGGAAGAAGGAGAGTCAAGTTTTTACGTCCAATGAAGGACAACCCCCGGCAAGTGCGGGTTTGGCTGCATCGCGTAGGACGCTGAGGCAGCCGCTTGACTGTGTTTGGACGACGTTCTTACGCTTCCACTAGGACAAGTTACGTCAGCATTTTCGACGGTCAAGGATTCTTGCTTGTCCGCTCGATGCGCAAGACGGGGCCCAATCGCCGCAATTCGTGCCCAGGAGGCAGAACCGTGGTTCCCGTGGGGCTTTCGACTAAGGCTGGCGATCGGATGCAACAATGCTCGGGGAGTTGATTCATCCGGTAAATGGGCCAGCACTTTTCCCCGATTGGGGCAGTTCTGGTGGTGTCCGTCACGGCGATTGCGATTGTCTTGTTCGTGTCATCCTGCGCGACGAGGGCGTCGTGAACCCGTGGTCCAGCGCCGCGCAACGCCACCCGCAAGTCCACGGCTTCGACGGCAGATCGGTCTGGTTCAGACTCCGGTGCGAAGCCGTTGATCGCGCGGTGTGCAGTCACGAAGTCGGAGACCGCGGCATCGAGAGACCCGTGCCAAGGGATTTGTAACGAAGCACCCTGGCCTTCCCAACGCAGCGATAGTGCCAGCTCCAGTCGCATTGAATCGGGATCTTGGCACCCGCGCCTCAAGCCTTGCAACGCCTCGTTGCTGGCCTGCGTCCACTCGGTCTCAGCGGCTGCAAAGGCCGCGGCATCCGACTTTCGGATCGTTTGATGCAGAGGCACGATGCGTTCCAACGCATCGCCGGCACAGGCGAGCCCCACGGCCGAGAACGCTCCAGCATGCTCGGGGACAAACGCCGAAGGCATGCCGAGCAGCGTGCGGAGTCCTGCGGCGTGTAGCCCACCCGCGCCGCCGTAGGCGATCAGTGGAACGTGGCGGGCGTCGACCGCGCGGCTGACGGTGACCTGACCTAGGGCGCGAGCCATGGCGGTTTCAGCGACTTGGAGAACGCCGTGCGCCGCCCGTTCCGCGGTGATTCCCAAGCGTTGTGCGAGGCGTTCGAACGCGCGAACTGAACGATCTGGGTCTACCGGGTAGGCGCCATCGAGCAGTGTTTCCGCGCCAAGGTGACCGAGGCAAACGTGCGCATCGGTCACGGTTGGCTCTTCACCCCTGCCGTAGCAAGCCGGGCCAGGGTCCGCGCCTGCGCTGTGAGGACCGACGCGCAGCGCGCCGCCCGCATCGACCCATGCAATGCTGCCGCCGCCGCAGCCGATGGTGTGCACCGGCATGCTTGGCAAGACCAAGGGCAACGAACCGAGCGTACCGGTTTCGACGGCGACGGTGCCAGCGGTGGCGTCGACCAAGCAAACATCTGTCGATGTGCCGCCCATGTCGAAGGCGCAGGCTCGAGGGATACCTAGGGCACGTGCGAGTAGTTCGCTGGCCTGGACGCCGCCGGCGGGGCCCGACAGTGCGGCGCGTGCTGGTGCGTGCTTGGCTTCGGTTGGCGAGAGAATCCCGCCGCTCGAACGCAGCAGACGCAGCTGGTCGTTTGGCTCCAGACCGGCCTGCAGTCGGGCCATGTAGCGGCTGACGATCGGTGCCATGCCCGCGTTCAAGAGTGCCGTGACGCCTCGCTCCCATTCTCCGACAATCGGCGCCAACGCGGCACTCGCCGTGACCGGCACGTCTGGGCCGAGAGCGGTTCGCAGCGCCGCCGCCAAGCGTTCTTCGTCCTCGGGTGAGTTTGGTGAATGCAACAGCGTCACGGCAACCGCTTCGCAGCGCGATGCGTTCACTGCCTCGCGAAGCACTGTGCAGATGCGTTCGATCTCCGCCGCGTGCAAGGGTTCGATCGATGCTCCAGTCACGTCTCTTCGGCAACGTACGCCAAAGCACAACGCTGGGTCGCACGGCACGGCCACCCGGGCGGGTTCGAGCGCGTAGAGATCGACGCGGTCTTGGCGACCAATCTGCACGACGTCTTCGAAGCCCTCGTTGGTCACGAACGCGGTCTTCGCCAAGCGCCCTTCGAGCACCGCGTTCAAGCCGACGGTGGTTCCGTGCACCACATCGAGCGCCCGGCCGTCCGGCCGCAACGTTGCCATCCCGGCGAGCACCGCGCGGCTTGGATCCGCGGGAGTCGACGGAAGCTTCGTGACGGTCAGCTGGCCGTCCTGCAGGCGGACCACGTCGGTGAACGTTCCGCCTGTGTCGATGCCAAGGCGGACCTTTCCCGAGTCTTTGGGCTCCACGGGAGTCAAGGCGCGGAGCTGGGCTGCGCCCTCGGGCTGGTCAGTTCAGGAACCATAGGCGGGGAACCATAGCGGCCGGGAACCATCGCGGCCGAGGTCCTTCATGGCCGCGACCGAGGTAGCTCTCGTGCTGGGGGGCTGCGTTACGCGATGTCCACCGGGTAGGAAACTCCTTGTGGGTTGGCATCGCGATGAACCCGCCCGCGGCTACGCTGCTCCGATGCCCGTGATTCTCGGTTGCCTCGGGGCGTTCCTCGTCGGCGCGATCCCCTTCGCGTTGTTGCTCGTGCGTGCGTTCACAGGGCGCGACGTGCGGCAGTTTGGCTCGGGCAACAGCGGGGCGACCAACGCCTCGCGAATGTTCTCGACGCGGGGCAAGCGCACGACCGCCTTCCTCATCATCTACGTGCTCGATGCGCTGAAGGGCTACTTGCCCACGGCATTCGGTCCTGCGCTGGTCGGCGAGCCGGGCAATCTCGGGCTGGCGGTGGGTATGGGGGCGTTGGCGGTTCTTGGCCACTGCTTCTCGCCGTTCCTCGGCTTCAAGGGTGGCAAGGGAGTGGCGACGTTGAGCGGGG
>CBESZZ010000110.1:0-9125 GCA_965534055.1 uncultured bacterium
CTGGCCGCGGTACGCGTGTTTCGCGCGGCGGGGATGACGGCTGAAGCCAACGCTGCAGCCAAGCCCGCGTTGGCCGGTGACTTCGGTGTGGGAGTTGCGGCGCAGACCAGAGATGTGCTGGAGGGGAGCGACGCGCAGGACCTCAAGAAACTGAAGCTCATCGAACAGGGTCGGGAGTTGTTGAAGGCATTTGGCGCGGGGTCTGGCGTTGCGGACCAGGCTGCGCGCGAACTGTTGTGGCTCGGCGAACCTGTTGCGCCATTGCTGTCCAGAGACCTTGTTGAGAATCCTCACTATGGAAAAGGGCCGTTCCTTGCGACTCTGATCGAGATTGGCGGTCCCGTTGCCGAGCAGACTCTGCTGCAACTACTCGCGGACCCTCAAGCGGCTGGTCTTATTCGAAACTTGCCCTCGGACTCGATTGCGGCCGGCCTGAAGTCCGTGGATCCGCTTGTGGAGTGGTTGCTCCGTGACGACATTCCCATCGAAGCGCGGCAGGGCGTGCTGCAGAACGTACGCTTGTTGATGAGCGGAGCGCAATTCGCGCGCCTGCTGCGCCACGATGAGTCAGCCCTCGTTGCGAGCGCTTACAGGTCCTTCCCCTCGCCATCGGCGGGAGGATGGGATCGAGCGAGCGCAGACCTCAAGTCTGAAGACTCTCTCGTCCAGTTGTGCGACCTGATCGAGGACGCAGTGCGTTCCAGTGATCCGAAGATCGCACCCGCTGCGGCTCGACTGCTGATTACGGGGCCGCTGGTTCGTCACGAGCGGGGGCAGCTCCTGATCTTGGAGCTGTTGCCGTTGATCGCGGCGCGAGCTCCCGAGATCGTTGAGAGTGCCTTTGACGCAATTTTCATACGCACTTCGCGGCCATCTGAAGCGACGTTGCAGTTGATCCTCGAAGGCGTGCAGCGGGCAGCTCAGGGCAAAGCGCCAGACGCTTTTGATCTTCGATACCTGGCGAGGTTCACGGCTCCGCTGCTTCACTACGCGACGGACCGACACGTCGAGACCCTCGCAGCGCTTTTCGCCAAGGGTGTCGTGACTCACGAGACCATGATCGCGTACCTCGTCCGGGCCAATCCATCGTCTGGCGTTCGCGACGTTCTTCGAGGTCTAGCCAGTGACGTGCCGGGTAGGTCACTCATTAATTGGGTCGTCCAGCAGTCTGTTCCGGATGACGTGGATGAGCTCTTGGCACCAATCGTCAAACTGAAAGAGCGCGAACAGGTTGCCGGCGAAGGTCTAGATTCGAGCATCGCGATGTTGTGCGCCTGGAGCGCGTCGGACACGGGCTTGAAGTATCTCCAGCTCGGCAACGATCATTGGGCACGCATCTGGATGGCGGCGTGGATTGCTCGAAGGGGAGTGCGCGCAGAGGATCGCGTTGTCGTGGAGTCCATGTTGGCATCCATCGCGGCCGACCCTGTGAGCATCGTGGTTTCTCCAGCGCCGTTTGAGGATCAACTTCGCAACCTCCTCTTGCTCTTCTACTTCGACATGGCCTCTGCACCCGATTTGGGAGTCGTGCGAGAGACGATCGAGGCCGGCACTTCAAGCTCGAGCAGGGAGAGTTTCGGTGAGCCGGCATGCCTCTGGATCGGGCCGCGATACTTGGTCAACAGCTTCCCGACGAACACGAGCAGCTTTGCAATCCTGGAGGAGTTCGACCGCGATGTGAAGGACTACGTTGACCTGATCTGGTGGCATCGCAACGCCCCTTCCGAAGCGGAACGGCAGGCCTGTGAGCAGTTCATCGTGCGTCTTCTTCACAACGGCACCAGCGCGATCGACGGTGCGATCGGTCGGATGCTGCACCGAAACGCGGCGGTCGTTGGCGATTCACTTGTCACGGCGATCGGATCGCACTTGCTCGAGTCCTACAATCTCGGAAGCCCGGCGTCTTCAGAGCTGTTGATTGGCTACTTGTCATTGGCTCCTCAGACAGCTGCTCGCGCCGAAGATGGCGTGAGAGCCTCGATCGACGCTCAGATCACGCAGGTAGTGATCGCCGCCCTCGCGCAGGGTGAGTTGTTCAATCATCTCGGCATCTCCTCCAAGCGTTTCGGCTCTGACTCAGGCGTTCAAGACGCGCTCTTGGCTCGCATTGAGCAATCGACTGGTTCAAGTCAGTTGGCCGTTCGCCTCTTCGCACAGATTGCTCCTGAGCGTTACTTGAAGCAGGTGGAACAGCGCATTGCCGATGGCTCTCAGATTGACATCAATCGGTGGATGGACGGATTGGACGAAATCGAACTCGACGTGAAGCCAGTCGTGATCGAGTGGATGCTCGCTCACGAGAGCAAGGACTATCGGCGGCGCGGCATCTCGTTGTTCGAGTCCAACTTCCATCCTGACCTTGTGCCCTCTGTGCTGGAATCGATGCAGGATCAAGACAGCGAGGTTCGCGCAGCGGCTGCCCACGCGTTGACCGCCTACCGCGTCTATCGCGAAGAGAAACGACACTGGGATTCTGTGCAGCAGGGCGTGGAAGTTCTCGACAAGCGGGGTGCCGCAGCGAAGCTTCTCGCGATCGTGCGCACGGCGAAAAAGAGGGATACCCGCCTGCTTGCATTGCGGGCGCTGGGCGCGCTCGATGCTCCTGAGATTCTGCCGGAACTCTTCGAGCTGCGGCGTGATGGCGACAGCAGCGTGCGACGCGAGGCGGAGAAGATCATCAAGCAGATGGTCAACAAGAGTCAGAACCCCGGGCAGCTGATTCCATCGACGGCTGGTCCTGCAGGACCGAGCGGTGGACCAGGCATTCCCTCAACGCCCGGCCCCGCAGGTCCGAGCAGGCCCGGCAATGCCCCGGCTCCAGGTCCCGCAGGTCCAAGCACGCCGGGCGGGACTCCCGGCCCGGCAGATCCAAGCACGCCGGGCGGGACCCCCGGCCCAGCAGGTCCAAGCACCCCGGGCGCTACCCCAGGCCCAGACGGTCCTAGCACGCCGGGCGGGACCTCCGGCCCAGCAGGTCCAAGCACCCCGGGCGCTACCCCCGGCACCGCAGGTCCAAGCACGCCGGGCGGGACCCCCGGCCCCGCAGGTCCGAGCAACCCCGGCCAGGCTCCGTGTCCCGGGCCCGCAGATCCAAGCACGCTGGGCGTTACCCCAGGCCCAGACGGTCCTAGCACCCCGGGCGGGACTCCCGGCCCAGCTGGCCCGAGCACGCCGAAGAACGGCCATGGCCACGCCGGTTCGAGTGCGCCGCAATCCGAAACCTCCTCTCCTGGCTCGGCGAGACCGGCCACGAAGCCATTCGGCATCGGCAACAACCACCGCCGCACGCGCTGAGCGGTCGATCGCTCGGCGCGAAGCGACGGCACCTGGAACGGTCCTTGCACGCGGGGACTGCGAAGCGCGTCAAGCATTGCGCCAGCGCCCTGACAACACGAACGCTTCGCTTACCCCGAGCGCGCGCCCTATTTTTCTCCAACTCACACGTTCCATTGAAATTACTCGCCATTGCGACCCTCTTCTTGAGTTGTTCACTGCTCCCCGCCCAGGAGTTGTTGCGCGACATCAACCTCGACACGAACGATCCCGATAGCGCACCGTCTTCGCCGGTGCTGTTGGGCAACACGGTCTACTTCGCCGCGGACGGTGCTGGAGTGGGCCGTGAGCTGTTCCGGCTCGATGGCCTCGCAAACACGCCGACGCTTGTGACGGATCTCGTCGCTGGTGCCGGAAGTTCGAACCCCCAGGACCTAGCCGTTGCAGGTGGGCGCTTGTTCTTCGTCGCGACCAGCGGCCTGTATGGCACAGACGGTACGGCCGCAGGCACCGTGCTCTTGGCTACGGGCGTGCGCACGCTCGAAGCAGCGTACGAAGTGGGCAATCGTTTAGTCTTCGTAACGTTTGGCGTGAGCCAGATCGAAAGCGTCCTATGGAGCAGTGACGGCACGCCGTCGGGCACCGCCCCGCTGAGCGCACTGACCCTGCACCGGTTTGGCGTGCGCCACTCAGCAGTTGTTGGCAACGAGTTGTTTCTGCTCGCGGTGGGTGCCGTGGCGACGCCCGGGCCAGTGGATCAGTTGCTGGTTCGCACCGACGGAACTTCAGCCGGCACGGCGGTTCGCTCACTGGGATCCGACGGGCCTGCCACGGCAATCGTGGCGATCCCGGGTGATCGTGCGGTGATGAGCCTTCGCGACGCGACTGGCGGCCGCGGCCTCGTGGTGACGGACGGCACGGCCGCGGGCACCACGCCGTTGGTCCCCGGCGTTCCTGCGACTTTCAGCAACTGGCGCAACTTCGTCGCCTTCGGCAACGGAGCGTTGGTCGTTTCCGCGGATCGAAACAGCCCGGTCATCATGCGCTTCACCGATGGAACGCTCGCTGGAACGCGCGTGATTGGGGGTACCGGTGGACTGAGCCGCATCGACGAGATCGTCACCTTCGGGGCGCGAGCCGTGTTCTTCGGACAAGGCCAACCCGGTACGCGTTCGGGGATCTACAGCACGGACGGCGTCTCCGTACAGTTCGTTGCGGAACTTGGGCTACGAGGCACGCGCGGAGACAGGATGGTCGGCGCGACGCAACGAGCATTTCTGCAGGCTTATGATTCATCGAACCCAATCAGTGCGGTGCTCTGGGTCACCGACGGCACCTCGGCTGGCACGGTGCAAGCACTGCCAGTGCGGCGTGGCGTCAACTCGCCGGAGATCCAGTCGATGTTGCCCGTCGGCAATGATCTTTTCTTTGCGGCTACCGACGGCCTCACCGGCATCGAACCATGGCGATGCGGCGGCAACTCGTTGGTCCCGCAGCGCATCGCGAACCTGCTGCCGGGGTTCACGACCACAGGCGACAGCAACGCGAGCGGCTACATCGAGGCGCTTGGCCGCACGTGGTTCGCGGCCGACCACGGATTCAGCTATCGACGACTGTGGAGCACGGACGGGACGAATGCCGGTACGGTGCAACGCGAAGACTTGGCGCCGGGCTTCAACTACCAAACCCGCCCGATTGCAGAGGTCGGCAATCGGTTGTTCTACACGACCGACAGAGGCCGCACGCTTCAGGTCACCGATGGGGGACCTTCGTCGTTTCGGACCGTCACGAACGAAGAGTTCATCGCGCACACGGTGCTTGCGGATCGTCTGCTCTACTTCACTCGTGATGCGGTTGCCGGCGCCATTCGGTTGTGGGAAGCCGACGCAGCATCCGAGCGTCTACTCGGGACCTTCTTCGGCTTGGAAGATGCTGGACAGCCGACGCCGTTCCGAGGCGACGTGCTGTTCCTGGGGTCCAACGCAGCCACGGGTCGAGAGCTGTGGTCACTCGCGCTTGGCGGACCAGTCATGGACATCCGTCCGGGTCCGATGTCAGGCGTTTCATTCATCGGCAAGGAGATCCAGGGACAGCTGATGTTGGGCGCCGATGATGGCACCACCGGCCTCGAACCGTGGATCACCAACGGGACGCCGGGCGGAACGCGTCTGCTCATCGACATCTTCCCTGGGCCGGCGTGGGGGATGCGAGGCAGTGGGACGCGGCTTGGAGGCTTGCTCTACTTCCCCGTCGTGGATCCGAACGTGGGTCGCGCGATTTGGCAGACCGATGGCACGGTTGCGAAGACGCGTTTCGCTTTCGACCCGATTCCCGGTTCGATCAACAGCGCGCCGTTCGAGCTCACGGCGCAGGCGGGACGGCTGTTCTGCGTCGTGAACCAAGATCAGCTGGCGGTGTTCGAGCCCGCAAGCGGGCAGCAGGTTCTCATCGATCTTGATCGTGGCAGCTACTCGCCCATTTCCAGGTTGATTGCGGTGGGCAGTCGACGAGTCTTGTTTCACGGCACGACAACCCTTGGTGGCGAGCAACTGTGGGAAACCGATGGCACCAATGCCGGCACCCGTCCGTTGACGGCTGCCCCCTTTGAGGTCGAGAGGGATGCGGGCCTGCATCTGCGGCGCGATGGCCAGCTCGTGTTTTCGGCCGACGACGGGCAGACGGGATGCGAACCCCGCATCCTCGACATAGGCGCCGTGGCCCAACCGCTTCCTGGCGGTTGCTCACGGTCGGGCCTGCAGCTTCGCGCCACCGATCCGGTTCTGGGATCGGCGATGCAGGTGCAGCTCTCCGGGACCGCCGGAGACGCCGGCTTGTTTCTCGTCGGCTTCCCCGGGCGCCTTGGGCTCGGCAATGGCTGCCGATTGGAAGTTGCGCTCGGTGGATCCGTGGTGGGTTTCCCGCTAGGAATCAGTCTGGATGGCACGGTGAGCTTCCCGCTGCCGATTCCTCCAGTGCGGAGCTTCAGCGGATTGGAACTGCGCATGCAAGCGCTGATGGGACCCGCGGGCATGCCCGGACCAGGCCCGGTGTTTGGCTTCGATCTATCCAACCCCGTGGCGCTTCGGCTGGGCCGGTAGACGCGCATCGTTTGCGCGGCGCGGTCTGGCGTCGACCGTCCGTCAAGCTTGCCCGTCAACCTTGCCCGTCAACCTTGCCCGTCAACCTTGCCCGTCAACCGCGCTGCCCGCTCGCCGGAGCATCTTCGCTCCATGGCCAGCGGACCGGCCAAGACCTTTGTCTTGACATCAGCCCGCCACGCGGCAAGAGTGCGGTCGGCGGCGTTTTCTTCAACTGCGCTGAATCGGACGTTCAACGCGCGCGCGCCACGTTCGCAAGTTATTGCGAATTAGAGATTTACAAACACGCGGACGCGGCGGTCCAGGACTTAGTCCAGCGCAAGCCTCGCCGATAGATCCCGCGTTTTGGCCCTCGAAAGCGCTGATTTTCGCGCTCCGAGCGACCAAAGAATTCATCCGACTAGACCCGTCGGATTGACCGTCGAACAGGACCTCCAACAGGCATGAACGCACGACGCAAGATCGCCCTCGGTGGTGGTGGCTATGTCAGCTACGCGCCCCCGTACCCCCGCTTCTCCGATGCCCCCGGCTTCCCTGATGAGGTGTCGGTTTACGACGCCACGCTGCCGAACGGCTTCTTCCTGACGTTCTTGATGAACGGCAACCCGATCCATCCCACGCTCACCGCGCAGGTCATGAAAGACGGGTCGCTGGTCTCGAGCTACGACCTGGCGCAAAGCGTCAAGGTCACCGAGACGCGCTTCGTCACTCAGGACGACCGGCTCGTTTCGCACCTCAACTTCACCAATGGCTCCAAGCAGGAGCGCGAAGTCACCGTGGTGCAGTGGTCCTACACCGATCCAGAAGGCGAAGCCATTTCGCTGGAAGGCGACAGCTTCCGCGTTCGACGGAACATCGCGAAAGGTGACAGTGAACTGGTGTCGCCGCTCCCGATCGAGGTGCTTTGGAGCAGCCCCGACTCGAAGGGTGCGCGCGCGTTGCAGCCGTGGTTCGCCGAGGGTGGGAGTGACTTGCCGGACTTCCGCGAGTCGCCGTGGTTCGACATGAACGCCTTGCCGACGCCGCGCGCGAAGCGGCCGATGGAGAAGCCGAGTCCGATCCTGCCGACGGCACGCGTCTACTGCGGTGTGTTCCGCGAGATTGCGATCAAGGGCAACGGCCGTGCGGACCATCGCTTCGAAGCGAACGTCGTGTTCAAAGGCACGGGGCTGAACTACCGCCCACGCCGTCCAGATCCAAAGGACGAGAACAACTGGAAGACGAACCTCGACAAGACGCCGAAGTTCCAGTGCGAGTGGAAAGAGCTCGAGCGCATCGTCCAGCACCGCTTCGAGATGCTGCACATCCTGCGCATGCCACACGGTGCAGGAAAGATGTGCGCGCCCAACATCGCTGCAGGCAACGGCCAGATGCACGACACGATTTCGTTCTACGCGCCGTATCTCGTGCGCGAGGCGCGTTGGTTGCAGGACCCGGCTCCGGCGCGTGGCGTGATGCGTGCGTTCCTTGAGAACGTGAAGCAAAGCGGGCAGATCCCAGGTCGCATTGATCTGACCGAGCTCAAGCACTCCGGCTTCTACCACGCTGATTGGGGTGGTGCATTTGAAGCACTCGATGCCATCCATCCGGACAAGGCAACGAAGCGCGCGGTGTTGATGCCGATGCAGCGCTACGTCAAATGGCTCGCAAACAACCGCGACCCGGAAGGCTCAGGCCTCACGGACATCGTCAACCAAAGCGAGATTCATCAGCCACTGTCGCGCCGGTTCACGGTGATTGACGACAAGGCCGACCGCAACGAGGAAGAGTCCGAGCAGTTCCGCATCAAAGGCGTGGACGCGAGCTTCTTCCGCTACCGGTTGGTGAAGTACCTGATCGAAGTCGCCGACGAGATGCAGGAGAAGGCGATGGCCAACCGTTTCATCGCGGAAGCCGAAGTCGTGCAGGAAGTCATCCGCAAGAAGATGTGGGATGAGAACTCCGGCATGTTCATGGACATCGATCCGAAGAAGCGGCGCAAGACCGGCGTGAAGGCGGCCTGCGGCTTCTATCCCATGGCGAGCGACATCCCGACTCCTGCGCAGCAGGAGAAGATGCTCGACACGCTGGGCGACCGGAAAGAGTTCTGGACGAAGTACCCGGTGCCGACTCTCGCGATCACCGATCCGGCCTACGACCCCAACGGTCACTGGAAAGGCACGCGTCGTGAAACGCCGTGGAACGGTCGCGTTTGGACGAGCGTCAACGGGCACATCATGGATTCGTTGGTCTACGTTGCCGAACGAGGCAACAAGAAGGCGCAGCGTCTGTGTGGCGACTTGATGAGGAAGAGCATCCAGATGATGTCTGGCGAGCTGGAAGGCTTGGAAGAAGCTTCGAGCTTCGAGCACTTCAGCCCGGAAACGGGTCGCGCAAGCCACTACCGCGGCGTGGATCGATTCCTCGGTGCGCCGGTCCTCGACATGGTGTTCCGTGTCGCGTGCGGGTTTGCCGTGCGCTTCAATGACATCCAGAACGACCCGGTCATGGCCGACATGCCTGACTTCAAGCTCACCGGCCTGCCGCTTGGCAACAAGCTCTACCAGGTCGAACGCAAGAGCAAGAAGTTCAAGCTCACGTCGATGTAGCCGTGAACCCTCGCGATCCTTCAGCAACCGAGCTCACGCTTCGCGACGTGCTCGCGGCTGCGGATCGCATTGGTCCCTACGTCCATCGCACGCCGGTCCTCACGTCGAACACGTTTGACCTGGAGATCGGCGCTGCGCTGTACTTCAAGTGCGAGAACCTGCAGAA
>CBESZZ010000111.1:0-9123 GCA_965534055.1 uncultured bacterium
CCATGATCTTCGGCGCGGGAAGCGAACTCCGCCAAGCGCGAATGGTAGAGTTCAGGGTGGCATCCATCTTCCCGTCGCCCAATTTCGCGAGCCGCACTTTTGTCAATGGATTCGCGACACTCGCGTCCCCAACAATGCCGCCGGCCGTGGAGCTTGGCGGTGGGTCACCCTGCGCGAGCGCATCGGAGCCAAGACCTAGAATGACCAGCAGGAGAATGGAGAACGCATCGCGCACACGAATCATGAGACCTCTCGACTTGACGAGTTGCATTGGTCGCGCCGGCGGGTTCGTCCGCATGGGAGGCGCTCGACCAAAGGCGCACGGTAGCACGCCTGTGCGCCAAGCTGCCGCCGCACTCAAGAACCTGGCGCTGCGCCCGTCCTGTTTACGACTTCGACTCGCCACATGGACGCTGGACCGTCGTCCGCGCGTTTCACGAGGGACACGCTGCCAAGTTCCACCGCCCAGCGTGGATCGCCCCCCTGCGGTGTGTCACCGTCCGGCTCCAGCAGACTCTGCAGCGCCCGTGACACGATGCCACGGTGCGCCACCAACACGAGATCGTCCACGCACGTGGAAGCCAAGATCTGCGCCAGCGCGGCCCGCACGCGCCTGGTGAACTCAGCGAAAGGCTCACCATCGGGGAAGCCCTCGACCTGCTCCGCCTTCCAAGCTGCGAAGAACTGCGGATCGGTGGCTTCGATCTCCGACGCGGTCAGCCCTTCGAAACGGCCGAACGAAATCTCTGCGAAGTCCGGATGCACCGCCATCGCGTGGGACTGCAGCGACCGAAAGGTGGCCAGCCCGGGGGTCACACCGTCACGCACCGCAGGAGCCACCGACGAGCCGACCCGAGGCGAAGGCGGCATCTGGCTTCCGGGCTGCGGTCGGAGCAGTCCAGGCGCGTCGCAGCGCCCGCCATCGAAAGCCACTGGCTCCACGCCGTGCTCCACAACTCCCGCATGCAGGATCGCCGCGGATTCGAGCGCGCGCGCCATGGGAGACGCGACGATGCCCACCGTGGAGGGTGTCGTCACCGCGCACAGGCCTTCCACCAGCACGGGCACCAGGGCCGCAAGCTGCGCTTTGCCGATCGCGGAAAGCACCACGTCACCGGCGCCGTGATAGCGCACCGAGGATTGCCCCTCGGTCTCGCCGTGCCGCACCAGCCAGATGCGTTGGGGCAGTGCCCGCTGGGTCGATGCCCGCTTGGAGTGCGCGGGCAACGGCCGCTTACTTGAAGAGCACGACGCCGAGGACGGCCAACAGGCCCACCACGGTGATCGCCAAGAGCACCAACACAGCCTGGCTCCACTTGCCGTTCTCTTCGACTGCCTTCTGCAATCGCGTCGACTGATCTTCCTGAGCGGAGCGCAGCGCGGTGACGCTTTCGCTGGTGGACTGACGCAAGTCTGCGACCATACCGCGCATGTGCTCTTGCTCTTCGGCGCGAGCCTCCTCGGTCTTGCCAGCGATCTTCTGCACCGCGTCGGCCTGCGACTTGGAGTCCTGCACCATGAGTCCCATCGACTGATGGATGCGATTCATCGTGTTCTGGAACTCGCCCATGGTCTTGGCCGTGCGCTCGTCTGCGGAAGCCGCGCGCTCAAGCGCTGCCTGCACACCAGTCATCATCTGCGGCAGACCCTTGAGGGAATCCGCCACCTGCACGCCCAACGTGTTCTGGCGCTCGAGGTGGCTTGCAAGGCCCTGCAGCGCTTCGAGCTGTGCTTGCTGCACCGCAGGAAGCTGCCGCAACCCGTCGGCCACCTCGCCCATCTGGGTGCCCTGACCATCGAGGCGGGTTTGCACACCACGCATCAGGCTCGACAGCTCCTGGAAGCCCTCGCCCAGGGCGAGCACGGCTTCTTCCTTGGCCGCCAACTTACGTGACGAAACTCGTTCCCCCCGCGGGCCGGCCGCGAGCGAGCGAATCTCTGCCTTGGGTTCGCTGGTTTTCGGAGCCTTGGCAGGTGCCACCCTCGCTCGGGGCGCCTTGACCTCAGGCACCTCGACTTCAGGCATCTCGATTTCAGGCATCTCCACGATCTCTTCGGGAGCGCGCTCGTCGGGCTTCGCTTTCTCCGATGTGCGTGCCATGGCAGCGCGCCCTGAGACTGTCTTCCCGCGGGCCTTGCGGCTGGGAACGATCTCCTCTGGCTCGCTCCACGGGACCTTCGGGGTCGCCGCCTTGGGTTTGCCGCCACCGAGCGCCCGCACTTCACCCATGTCATTCGACTTGGTGAGGTGGCCGTTCTTGTCGGCTGCTCGCAAGCGGTTGGTGGTGTCACCGAACGACTTGGGCGAAGAAGGCTGCACCCGGACGCTGCCGGACTGCAGTTTGCTTTTCAGCTTGGAGAGAAGAGACGTCTTCTTGACCACGATTGCCTCCCGCCCGGTCGTGCGCGACAGACCGCGTCGCGCTCCGGACGTCCTTAGAATTGAATCTTGCTGCGATGCAGCTGCACCGTGAGACGGGTCTGACCGGCGCCTTACCAACGCCTACCCGCTTCAGTGTGCAACCCTCCGGACGACACCGACCGCTTCGGGACCGCCCGCGAAGCGCTTCGGTTGGTGCCGACCGAGCACCGCGTGGCGCGTCACGCTACAGCCTGCAGCCGGCGCCCGCTAGGCCCATGACGTCGAGGCTTGGGTCTCGGTGGCTGCCCGTAGCGCCGCTCCAGCGATGATTCGACCCCGACGGAAATCACACCAGAGCCATGCTTGCGTTCATCCGCGCGCGAGCTAGTCTCCTCGCGCACAGCCCCGCGTGGGGAGTTAGCTCAGTTGGTAGAGCGCCACAATGGCATTGTGGAGGTCAGGGGTTCGACTCCCCTACTCTCCACCACGCGCACTCAGGCCCGTTCGGATCAGTTCCGAACGGGCCTGAGTTTTTTCTCGGGGAATGGTGCGTGCGTGCGGCTCCGACGCGGTGGCCAGGGAGTACTCAACTCGCCTGGAAAACTTCGCACAGCCCATCACTCGCGAGCAGGGCACAGGCGATCGGAACCAATTCCCTCGTTTCGACGAGCAGTAGACCGAGGCTTGTCGCTTCCTGGGCATGCGACCCCTCCCGAGACGCTTTCTCCTTCTTCCCATGGGCCTACTCGCGTGGACCGCGGACTTAGCCCCTGCGCAACAGCATGAGCCGACCGCTGCGGCGGGCCTCACCGTGCAGGAGAAAGTCCCCGATGCCATCATTCCCATCCATCGCGCCGAGGACGACGAGATCGGCGGACGTTATGGAATCTGGGCGGGCGGCCGCGACTACAAGGTGGCGTTCCACGACCAGCCAACCTTCATCCCATACCTAGGTGGCGGCTACCCAACCACGCAGCACCTTGGGTTCACGACACGATCCATCACCGTCGACGGTGTCGACATCCTGCACGGACCTCGCGGGGTCCGCGAACGTCGGGAAGTCGGCGAAGCTCGCTACGAGTATCTCTACGGCGAAGTCATCGAGGCCTACGACGTACGCGTTGAAGGGCTGGAGCAGACCTTCACGTTTCCCACGCGGCTGCCGCCGGGAGACCTTGAGGTTCGCATCGGCCTCAACACCTCGCTGCACGTGCAGGAAGTCCGTGGCACGTCAGCCACGGTGGCGCTGCGTGACGACGCTGGAGCGGAGATCCTGGAGTACGGCGAAGGCGTCGTGCTCGATGCCGCCGGTCGGAGAGGAGCCGTGCGCACCATCGCGTCCGCGGATGAGATTCGTCTGCAGGTAAACGCGCAGTGGCTCGCCCAGGCGAAGTACCCCGTCGTAATCGATCCGCTGGTTCGGGTTCGAGTTCTCGCGACCGGCGCCACGTTCTCAGCCATGGACACCTTCAGCGCTCCGGCAGAGCAGGCAGTGTTCACTGCGTACTCGCGATTCGCGTCCACCACGGACGAAGACGTTGTGATGCGGCGCCACCAGCTCAATCTCAACACGAGCACCCTGTCATTCAGCGACATCACTTCCAATTGGAGCACCCAGCACCCTTCGGTTACTGGAGTCGGCACGTCGCCGGGCAAAGTGATCGTGGCGTTCAACCGCCGGTTCGCGAACGTCACATCCGCCATCCGAATTCACCAACGCGACGCGTCGGACACGACTCCCAGCACGGCGGTCTCCTTCATTTCAAACCCTAGCGGATTTCAAACCTGGAAGGTCGACCTCGGTGGTGCCGTAATGAACGCCGCGGGTTCCAAGGTCTTGATGGTCTTTCAAATGGAGCCAGGAACAATGCTGTTCAACTCCAACAGCAGCCGCATCGGCGCTCGGGTCATCGACGCCACGCCGACACAGACGACGGTGGGCGCACCGTTTGTGCTGCCGACGTTCTCCACACGAACGACCAGGGACGCCGATTTCCCATCGGTCAATCAAGTCGCTCGACAGAATGGCTCCCTGACCACGTGGGTTGTTGTTTGGCAAGAGTGGGACGTGGGGGTCAGCAACGAAGACTGGGATCTCGTGGGCCGCCAAGTCGTCGCTACGGGTTTCGTCAGTCCATCCGCATGGACTTCGTTCAGCAACTCCAACGCCCCGACATCGCATCGCACTGCACCGAAAATCGCCGGCACGAACAACGGCCGCTACGCCGTCACCTATGCGCGCTCGCTTAGAACGGACGTCCCGTTCAAAAGCGGGCAAACCAACGGCCACGCCCTGGACTTCGAGCGGCTCGATTGGCCGGACGGATTCTCGCCGCGCCGATATCGCCCGGTAACCATCGAGGGTTACTCAAGCTCTCGATGCTGGCAGCCCGGTGCGATCTCCTACGACCCGGTCAGCAACTCCCACTGGCCGTTCACGTATCGTTGCGACCGCGACAACGGCGGCGACGGCGAAGTGCACGTGACGCTGGTCGGCTACGACGGCGGTGCGCTCCAAAGGCACAGCATTCCGACCCCCGCGCCAGGGCAGGGCTTCCCCGGCGGCGTGACTTACGACACCAACAACTTCGTGTTTCACGTCGGCTATGGCGCCGGCGCTGCGAACGACGCGCGCATCGCGGTCTTGGAGTACGAGCGACCCACCCCTGACAGTACCGCCGGATTTGCCTGCAGCACCGCGACGATTAACTGGACCGGTCGCGGCCTGCAGGGGCAAGCGGCGGGCTCCGAGTTCCTCGGACCCCGCGTTCAGAACGCGCCCGCGAACGCGGTTCACTTCATGATCCTCAGCCTCGGCGCGGTCGACCAGTTCCCAGGCCCTCGCACCGACCCCGGCTGCCGAAGACTGGTCAGCGTCGGCCCCGGCTACCTCGGCATCTTCCCCATCATGGTCGGTGCCAATGTGCAGTGGCCGTTGCCGCTACCGACGAACGTGACCGCGGGGTTGACGCTGCATTTCCAGGACTGGCACACGAACCCAGCGCAGACGAGATTCCAAAGCACGCAGCGGTTGAGTGTGCCGATCGGTCGGTAGGCGCAACGGCTTCACGCGCCCACAGTTCCGCAGGGTTCGTCCGCGCGGCGGCCCAACTGCCGGACCCAGCCGCCCGAGCCTGCAACCTGGATCCTGCTCGCGGCAGGCATGTTGGTCTTGTGGACGCGTCGGGGTTCGCCTGGATGAGCACCGCTTCGCAGGCTTCCGCGCAACGCGTACCGTCGCGTCGAGCAGGCAGGACGGTTCCCCACGAATCCGTGTTTCCCGACGATCCCCGGCGGCTATCCACCTCCCACGAGCTAGGCAGAACGCAAATCTCGGAGTCATATCCTGCGATCGCCGTTCCGATTCATGAAGCTGCCCGCCACCCCACTCCGCCGGAGCCACCGATGATTCGCGCGACACTCCTCTCCTTCACAATCACCGCGACATCCCTGCTGGCGCAAGATCAGCCCAAAGCCCAACTGCCTGCGGATTTGGACGCTTGGCAGACGATCGAGATTGGCAAGCGCAGGCCGTTGACCGTGCGGCTCCGCGTGCGTGAAGTCGCGACGCTCGCCGATCGTCAGTGGCTTGCGCTCGAGTTCGAGAACCACAGCAAGGAGGCGATCGACGGCACATGGCTCAGCTACCGCATCCAGGCGAGCTTCGCCAACGGGTCCCACGGCGGTTTGGGACAAGGCAACGCGATCAACTTCCTTGGCGAAGACAAATTCCTTCCGCCCGGTGTCCGGGTGACTGCGGAATTCCCAAGCGAGCATAGCTCCATGTTCTTGCAGCCAGGAACCATCGAGAGCCAACTTGTTGAAGCGGAGATCACGATCCGGGGCCTCGGAGCGGTCACTCCCCCATCGGCAACGCAAGTGCACAGCGCGGAGTTTTCGTTCCAGTGGATGGCATTCGATCCGGAGCAAACCGACGCGCTGCGGGCAGAACTTCGTGATCGATTGGAGCAGCCGCGGTATTCGACAAGCGCGTGGGCACGCACCTCGATGCTCTTGGCGTCTCCACAGATCGCCAAGGGCCTAACCACCGAAGAAGTATTTTCGGCACTAGTTCATCGAGCAGCGCATTCGCGCATGGGCGCGGACCTCGAACGCAACGCAATTCTAAAGCACGTCAACGAGCACTTTGCCGCGAACCGCGAGCTCGCCGCTTTGATCATCGCGAGCCTCGACGGCGACGATGGGTTGCTGCACCTGCAGGATCTGACCAAGACACCCAACCTGTGGAGCGACGAGTTCATCGAGCCACTGGTCCGTCTCGTGGAAGACGCCTCCGCGCTGCTGGCCGCAGGCGGATCCATCCGTCGCGATCCCCATCGATCCATGGTCACCGCACTGGAACTCCTACGCACTCGTGAAGCACCAGCAGACCACCCTGGGATTGCGACGCGACTCTCGAAGGCGGTACTCGCCGCCTACGGTGACCACCTCAAACTCCCTGGAACGGTGCACTGGAAGAACGCCGCGGACTTGCTCTCGCGAACCGGCGATCCAGCGATGGTTGCGAAGCTCGCACCGTTTCTCGACTCCTCGCCCGTGGACGACCCGCTCGAACAAGCACCGCACCAGTTCAACCTCGCGGGCGGCATGATTCCCCCGCCCTTCCGCGTTCGCGATCAAGCCCTTGAAGCAATCATCACGCTGCTCGACGGCGACCCGCACGCGTCCTATCCCCCGGACGAACTACGGAAGGTCCTGTATCCCGAATTCGAACTCGCCCATCCCGGCATCCAGAAACTCGGCGATCGCGAGCGCAAGAAGTTCGTGCGGGTGACGGCCATGCGAGATGCGGCGATCACAAAGCTCAAGAACCGGCTCGCGGAAAAGAAGTAACCGAAAGTTTCCGTCGGCGATTGATACGTCGCGGGGACCAAACGCCGACCTTACCGATCAGCGATCCGTGCGAATCATCGCAGGTCGTGAAGCTGCTGGATGCACCGCGCGTTCTACCTTCCAGCCCTTCTCTTGAAGCAGCGCGATCACGCCGCCGTCGCCGGGCATGTGAAACGCGCCAGCGGCAAAAAACATCGACTGCTTTGGCTCCGCGCGCAGGAGTTCGTCCATGCGGTCCGCCATGCCGGGGTTCCGGTCGGTGAGGTAGGCCTGCACAAACTTGTCGGCCAGTTCTTTGTGCCTCATCGCTTTCAGGGTGCCGGCGAACAGCGCGTGTTCATCCCCAACGAGATAGGCCTGAACCAACTCGTGCGCGGGTGACGAACCGCGTGCATCGGCTGCTTCGGCCTCATCCAATGCGGCTTTGAGCAACAGGACCTCTTCTTCGCGAGTGAATGCAGTGAGGGAGTCGACCTGCGCATCGACGGTTTCCAATCCACCGACCACCTTCCCAGCTTTCTTGGCCCGGAAATACAGCGCTGGATCGAGCGGCATGGGCCCGGTTCTGCCGCGACTCTGGCGCCGATACTCCAGCGAACCGATTTCGTTCGACATGCCATAGGGAGTCAGATGATTGAAGATCGAGAAGGGGAACTTCTTCTCCTTGAGGTAGCCCTTCACCCGCGCAAGCAGCTCAGGCGACAGATGCTCTTCAAGGCGTTCCCCGCGGGGCAGTTCAAAGATGCCGACGAAGCTCCGCAGCCCGGGACCTTCCATGGCGATCTCGGTGTAGAGCGCGTCCGCTTCATCGACAGCCTTCTCAACCAGAGGGTGCATGCGCAACACCGCGCGATCCGCGACGTGGATCGTGCCGTAGAGCCAAGCCGGCTCGTCGCGCTCGATCCGCCAGAGCATGGGGTATTTTGTCCGGGTGAGGGGCTCGACTCGAGCCGGCCTCGAGGTGGCGGTTTCGGTGGCGGCGTCACTCGGGGCGTCACTCGGGATAGAGGCGGCGCTGGGCGCAGACTCTGGGGCCTCCTGACTGCGCGCTTCCGCGGCCGAGCAAACCAATCCAAGGGTCAAAGCGAGAAGCCGAGTGAGAACACACATGGGCGCAGACCATAGGGCGATCGTGCCCCGCGCCGCTGGAGCTGGCCCCGGCGGCCGACTCTGAGTTTCTCCGAGAACAGTCCATCCTGGCTGTAACGCCACGCTCGGAGTTCTTCTGAAGGGGTGTGTAGGGCCCAATTCCGGGCCGACCCGAACCCAACCGACCTCCCCATGACACCCACTCTTCTCGCCACGACCGCCGCAGTAGCCGCAGCGATCTTCTCACCCTTCGCCAGCGCACAAGGCCCGTGCGGCAACATTCTGACGACGCCTCCGGGGTTCGTCTCGAACAACTCTGGAGGCCCCGGAGGATCGGTCTACTTCACCCTGACCGTCGACCCGTCCATCACCGGCACGGTCGCGCTCTGCGAGATCCAGCTGAACGTCTCTGCTCCGAACAGCCCAGACGTACTCGCGAACGTCTACCAGCATCAAGCCACGGGCGACTGGCAAGCCCTCACGTCCAATGGTCCGCTGTTGGCTGGTCCGTGGAGCTTCCCTCAGCCTGCCTTCGGCGCAGTCTCGCCACCGGAATCACCTTCGACGTTCACGCTTCCGTCAGCCATCCTCTTGAACCCCGGAGACAACCTCATTGCCATTCAAGCCGTCGACTTCTCCCACGCCTACACGGACGGCGACGGGACCAATCAAGTGGCCAGCGACCCGCCGACGGGAACACCAACTCTGACCTTCTCTGGTGGCGTTGCGACCAACGCCCCATTCACCGGAGCCCTCTTCAGCCCCCGAATAGTCAACGCGTCGTTCCGCTACACCGTCTGCGAAGGCGCCGCGTCGGC
>CBESZZ010000112.1:0-9058 GCA_965534055.1 uncultured bacterium
AACACCACGCAGCCTGCAATCAACCATCGGCCGTGACCGCTCTGCGATTGCACGCCAGTGCAAACACCACGCAGCCTGCAATCAACCATCGGCCGTGACCGCTCTGCGGCGACGGGCGACGGCCACCGAGTGCCTCTTGCACGGACACACCCAGCGCTCCGCGTGCCGGAACCATGACCGCAAGCAGTGACGCACCGACTCCCAGAGTGACTGCCAAGACCGAGGGAACGACCGCGATCTCGAATTCACCGTTGAGCCGTTGGTTCCATGAGTCGTAGAGCGGGTGCAGTGCCAGCGCGGCGCCCAGTCCGACGATCACGCCGACCACGCTGCCCAGCGCCGCGATGCTTGCGGTGCTGGTCAGCCAAGCACAGGACAACGCACCACCTCCCGCCCCGTTTGCGCGAAGTAGTCCGATTTCGCGCCGGCGTCGACGGAACCCCACGGCGAACGCTGCAGCAATGACTAGCCCGACCACGATGAGGCCGAAGCCGCCGACCATGAAAACGGCGACGACCTCAAAGCCGTCTCCGGACGTGACGTCTGCAACGGCTGCTACGTTGAATCCCTGCTGCTGCAAGGATGTCTGCATTGCAGCAGCGTCGATCGGGTTCACGAGCATGCTGGCCTGTGCCTGGCCACCTGTGGGAGGCGGTATAGCCTGGGACCATGTGATCACAGCTGGCACGGTGAGGTGTTCGGCGATCGCGACGATGGAGGTCACCGCTAGAGTTCCCCAAGGAAGGTCAAGCGTTTCGCCGACTTCGCATCCGGTGAGTTCCTGCAAGCGAGGCGTGATTGCGCACTGGTCTTGAGCGGCTGGAGGCATGCCGCTCATCCCAACCAGCATCCCCGTGGCCAAACCCCACGGGCTCGTCGGCGTGAATTCGCCAGCGAGCCCAAGATGCAGCACGGCGAGGTTCATACCGCGAACCTTCAACTCGGCGCGTTCGTGGCGGAATGTGGTCCAGGTGGTCGATTCCGGGATCGAAGTGCGCAGCTTGAACAGGGTGGCTGGGTTCATCTCGCCGAGTCCGTCCACGCGAAGGCTCGCGCTGCCGAAAAACTCAGCGCAGGTTTCTTCGTGTGTCGGAGTCACAGTGCGCACGAGCGACGCACCTCCGACCAGAGCAGCAACAGGCACCGCGACCAGCAGCACAAGCAATGCGGTGCGTCCGGGATGTCGTAGGTAACTTCGGCGTTCGGTGCGCAGCAGGGTTCGCAAGGCGCTCATGGGCAGGATCCAAGTACGGGTGCTGCGGACTGCGGCGTTGCCGCAGTGTCGTCCCAGCGTCCGTCGCGCAACCACAGCACGCGGTCTGCCCACGCGGCGTGAGACGCATCGTGGGTGACGAGCACCACTGTGCGACCCTGATCCGCGCGCTCCCGGAGCACGCGCAGGATGCGTTCGCCGTTGACGGAGTCCAGCGAGCCTGTGGGTTCGTCGGCGAGCAGCAGCGAACGTTCGCCGATGAACGCGCGTGCGACCGCGACACGTTGGCGTTCGCCACCGGAGAGGTCTTCGGGGAAGTGCGTTGCGCGCTCCGCCAAGCCGACGTCGCGCAACGCATCTGCCGCCTCAGCACGCGCGCTGCTCCAAGGACGGCCATCGAGTTCGAGGGGTAGAGCGACGTTCTCGAGGGCGGTGAGTCCCGGCAAGAGGTTGTACTCCTGAAACACCTTGCCGATGTGCTTGCGTCGAAGCGCAGCAAGCTTGCGTTTGGTGCACTTCGCGAGGGACTGGCCGTGTACGAGAACTTCTCCGGCCGTGGGTTTGTCGAGCGCTCCCGCCAAGGCCAGGAACGTCGACTTCCCCGAGCCTGAAGGGCCCATGATCGCAACAAACTCGCCGCGTCCTACGGAGAGGTCGATCGGTCCAAGCGCGTGCACTTCGTGCTGACCGGAGCGAAACACGCGCTCGACGGCGCGAAAAACAAGGATGGGTTCACCGCTCATCATCACGCGTTCTCCTTGCCGGTAGCGGAACGCTTGGCGCGATCTGCGATGCGAGCTTCGCACAGGTCAAGCCAGCGAACTTCGGCCTCCGCACGCAGAATGAGCGCGTCGAGCAAGAGGGTCCAAGGCAGTTCGCCGTCTGGATCCGTGCGTCGTTTGTGGCGCGTGAGCTGCTGTAGCCGGGCCATCGTTGCTGCTCGTTGAGACTGCAGAATCGGAGCCACGTCGACCTGCTCGACGGCGGTCGCCAGCAAGACTTTGATCGTCAACTCGTCCCGCGGCGGGGGGTCATCGACGACTGGGTCGTTGAGCCATTCGGTGAGCGCTGTGCGACCGGCCGGCGTGATCCGCCACGTTTGGCGCGTCGATTCCTCGTCCGCCTGTGCGGCTTCGGTGGCCTCCGGTTCGACCAGCCCGTCCCGCTCGAGGCGCCCAAGCGTGGAGTAGACCTGGCCGATGTTGAGTGACCACGTGCCCGCCGTGGAGCGCTCAAATGCCGATTTCAGTCCGTAGCCGTGGACTGGGGCTTCCGAGAGGAGGGCGAGGAGGCCGTGACGGATACTGCTCATGCGATAGATACTGCGTATGCATACAGAGTATGTCAAGGCGAGGGGTGGTCAGCGCTCGGGGTCTGCAAGGCAGGCCGATCGCACCGGTCGCTGTCTCGCTCATTGCTTCTCGGGTTTCCCGCAACTTCCGCGTCCCTGCTGGAGGAGTGAACCCACCGCGATCGAACTCCTCGGCGCGGTGGTCGCGAACCTCCGATTCGCCGAAACCTCCACCAGAAATACCCAATGAAGACTCTCCTCCGCTTGCTCTTGTCCCACTCAGCCGCCGTGCTGCTGATCGCCGGTTCCGTTCTCGCTCAGCCGGAGCCGGGGCCAGGTCCAGACCCGACTGGTGTCGTGAACACGGTCGAGATCAACGGCAACGTCACGGAGTACAGCCACCAGTTTTTTGTGAACGGCTACTGGTCGATGTGGGGTGAGGACGGAAAACTGATTGGGTTTGGCTGTTTGGAACAACAGGCAGCCGGATCCATTGACTACGAAAATCACAGCGGGGACGGCGGCGGCGGCCAAACCGGCACCTATGAATGGGACGGGACTGCATGGAACCGCACGTCTTCGTCTCATCCGGACGCGCCACCACTTCGGCTCTTGCCGCCGGTCTAAGCCCCTGAAACGGACCTGATCGACCTCGCGCGGGGCGATCGACACGATCTTCACGGGGACTGGCGTGAATCGTTTGTTCCGCTTGCCGGAAGAGTCGGCGCCCCGCAGACGGACTGCGGATGCTTGCGTCGGACTGTCGACGCGTGGCCTGGTTAGTTCGGCGCGCGCGTGGCTTCGGCGAGAGCTGGATACTCGCGCAGTAGCTCTTCGGGCGTCAGATCCAAGCGATCGATGGCCGACAACAATGCCTGCGGATCGCGCGCCAAATCGACGCCTGCTGCGGCGCGCTCGGCCAGGATTTTGTCGCCGTAGCGAGTGGTCAGTTCCTGCACCTCGCGCTCGATGCGCAAGAGGTTCTCCCGTTCGCGCTTCGCGTCGACCGTGTTGCCGAAGTAGAGGAACACGGCCACCGCGGTGCACGCCCCAGCGACCACCGCCGGAAATGACGGCTTGCTGATGCGTTCAACGTTTTCGTGACGGCGGGCCATGGCGCGGGGAACGAAGCGAAGGGAGTCGCGCGTGGCGGATGAGAGGCTTGCCCCGCGCGGAGCGCGAATCATGCGGAAGGACTCGGTGCGCCGCAAGGTAGCGCATCCCTCGAATCCCAGCGCCCGATGCCGGATCGACCGAGGCCCGCAATGGGGGCGGGACCGAGGCTTCAGGCGGGACTGTTGCGGCGATCCACGGCTCGGCAGCCGTCGTTCCGGGTTCACCTAACCAGGACGCGCGGGCGTTTGCTGCGGTCCTGCTTCGCCCGGAGTTCACTCCGGGGGTCATGTCACGGACGACGCGGCCGCTACCACGGCGGCAGGAGCCGCAGCTTCGGCGAATCAGGGTGGGATGCCTTCTGTCCGCTCCCACACCGTTCCGTCCCGTTCGTACTTGCCCGTTTGGCCACCACCACCATCGCCGCTTTCGTTGACGTAGTGGATGTAGCCGGTCTCAAGGTCTTGCTCCCAAGTGCCGTAACCGACGAGCCCGTCGCTATCCCACATCTCCCAAGTGCCATCTGAGTAGAACTCGTGGCCATAGCCACGGAGCACTGTGCCATCGACTTCGACTTGGTTGACAACGCCCGTGGGATCGTGGACCAGACTTCGGGGGGGAGGAGTCTGCGCTGTGAGGGAGCCAGCAACTAGTAGCGCGGTCGCTTGCAGCAGAAACAGCTTGATCAGCTTGTGCATGAGGGCCTCAGGGGACTGAATCGGATCGAGCGAAAGCGCCCCGCAGGGTTGGTCACCGCGTCGACCGCACCCTTTGGGCGCAGGACAGGTGTCTTTGCGCTGGCTCCCGCAGTTGCAGAAATCCAGCGATTGTTGCCATTGGGGCGCTGCAATTGGGGCATGGGGACGCTTGCGAGCGGGGCTCCTGAGTTGCTGGTTTGGCTCGGGTTGCAGGCGAAAACTGTGGCAGATTCATGCCCGCTTTGCAGATGCAGGTTGCCGCGCCAGCGAGAGGGGCCAGTTCGCCCTAGAGTGGCGTGTGCCCTCGACTGCGCCCTGTCCTCTCTCTTCTCTAGGAGTGTTCCATGTCATCGATTGCAAATTCCGTCGCGCTGCGACTCTTGGCTCTGGCGGCCGTAGCTGGAAGCGGCGTGTCTCAGAGTGGTTTCATGTGCGATCCCGCGGAGATCGTTGGTCGAACGCAGCGAGGATTGCTGGACGTCGGACTCCTGGGTCCGTTCTCAATTGGCGCAGTCCAGTTGCTGCCGACCGGCACGCAGGATGTGTATGAGATTTTCGCGACGACCTCGGAAGGCGTCCACGGAACCGTCGATCAGTCGACGCAGACATTCACTCCGTCCAATGCCTTGGCGGGATTGTTCGACGTGGGGCGTATGCGTGCGATGCCGGATGGCAACACGCTTCTCTACTTCAGCTCTGGTTGGTGGAGAGTCGCGCAACGGTCCGGGCCCGGAGCGCCCTTCGCCGGCTTCACTGAGCTCCGGGATTCGAACAACGCGCCGTTCTCTTCAGGGCGAAGGCCGGAGCCGTATCGCGATGCGGCCGGCAACTCCTACGTGATTCATGCAGGTTCCGGAGGGTTCGTGTCTGCTAGGCTCGAAGACGATCCCAACAGCCCGCAGTTCGGGCGTCTGTTTACGCCGCGTCTTGTGGCGTCGTCGGCCTCGTTGAACGGTCTTGCCGGCGCAATCCCGATCTGCGGAGCAGGCGGGAGCGCCGTGGCCTTGCTGCTCTCCAGCACGTCTGGTAGCGGCAGCGGACAGCAGGTGGCGATGCACTTCCAAGCTGACCTGCACGACGGACCCAAGTTTCTCGTGGCTGGGGGCAACCTGTTCTTCGCGGCGGTTGCCGCGGTCGGCGGGTGTTGGTTCAACAACAACCTGTTCGCTCCGCCGAGCGTCGAGCGTGACTTCCTTGCCCTTCCCAACCAGGCGCTGAGCGCGTCAGGCGGTGGTGAGGTTCACGTGCTGGGTGGGCGTTGTCCCGGGAGCCCAACCAGCGGTCTTGCGGCGATCGTTTTTGGGCAGACGTTGCCTGGTCCGGTGGCCACACCGTTCGGCCTGCAGTGCGTCGATGCGGCAGGTGGGGTTTCGCCCACGATCGTGATCGACGGGACCTCGGCCGCTGGTTCGCTTGCCTTCGGCCCACTGTCGGCTTCGTTCGTCGGGCTCTCGATCGGGATGCAGGCGGTTGCCCTTTCGACATGTGTGCGGACTCCTGTCATTCAGTTGAGCAACGAAGCGAGCTTGACCATCGGGATGTGAGCGGGGGCGCCCCGGCTACGTCGCCGTTAGAGCGGCGGCAAGAGCTGTCGTGGCGGTGCGTCGGGGTGACTAGCTTGGGTTCGATCCCACACCCCTTCCGATGCGTCCCATCAGTAGGTGCCAGTCTGGCCTCCGCCACCATCGCCGCTTTCGTTTTCGTTGTTCACGTCGCCGGATTCGGAGTCAGGTCCCACGTGCCCCAGCCGATGAGCGGAGCGAGCCTCGGTGTAGCGCCCTTTTTGTCTCGGTTTGCGGCTCTGGGCTGCGGGCGAGATCTCCGGCTTGCAAAACCGGTCGCCCCGCGTTGAGGCGCGGCTACCGCAGTCCGTAGATCGCGTCGTCGCCGAGCTCTTCTTCGATGCGCAGTAGCTGGTTGTACTTCGCCACGCGGTCCGAGCGGCACGGCGCGCCGGTCTTGATTTGGCCGACGCCCGTGGCAACCGCGAGGTCGGCGATCGTCGCGTCTTCGCTCTCGCCGGAACGGTGCGAGAACACCGCAGAGAACCCGCGACGATGCGCCAGGTCCACAGCGTCCAGGGTCTCGGTCAGCGTGCCGATCTGGTTGACCTTGATCAGGATGGAGTTAGCTGACTGCTCGTCGATGCCGCGCTGCAGACGCTCGACGTTGGTGACGAAGAGGTCGTCGCCCACCAGCTGCGCGCGGGAACCAAGCTCCGCGGTCAGCGCACTCCAGCCGGCCCAGTCGTCCTCGTCCATGGCATCCTCGATGCTCCACAACGGGTACGCGTCGCACCACTCCTTGAAGAGGGCGACCATCTCGTCGCTGCTGAGCGTGCGCTTCTCACTGGCCAGGTGGTACTTGCCGTCTTTGTAGATCTCGGTGCTTGCCGCATCCATCGCCAGCAGCACGTCTTTGCCAGGCTTGAGGCCGGCTTTCTCCACTGCCTTCAGAATGATCTCGAACGCTTCGCGGTTCGAACCGAGGTCGGGGGCGAAGTCACCTTCATCGCCGACGCCCGTGGCGAGTCCCTGCTCTTTGAGCACCGACTTGAGCGCGTGGTAAATCTCGGTGCCCCAACGCAAGCCTTCACTAAAGGTCGGTGCGCCGGTGGGCATGACCATGAACTCTTGAAAGTCGACGCTGTTGTCCGCGTGCGCTCCGCCATTGAGGATGTTCATCATCGGCACGGGTAGCCGCCGCGCGGAAACGCCGCCAACCCAGCGATACAACGGTTCGACTTGTTCGTCCGCCTGTGCTTTCGCCACTGCGAGGCTGGCGCCGAGGATCGCGTTGGCGCCGAAGTTCGCTTTGTTCGGCGTGCCGTCCAGCTCGCACAGCAGCCGGTCGATGCCGGCTTGGTCCTCGGCTGGTTGTCCGAGCAAGCCGTCTTCGATGTCGCCGTTCACGGCGTCCACCGCCTTTCGTACGCCCTTGCCGCCGTAGCGTGAACCGCCATCGCGCAACTCGACCGCTTCATGCGCGCCGGTTGAAGCGCCGGAAGGCACGATCACGCGGCCTTCGGAGCCGGTTTCCAAATGCACCTCCACCTCGACGGTTGGGTTGCCTCGGGAATCAAGAACCTCACGGCCGTGAACGCTGACGATGCTGGACATCGGTGCAGCAGACGCGGGAGAGCGCGTGGATTCCAGATCCAGAATCGTTCGCGCGTCAAATCCCTGCGGACAACTTGTCCTGTGAGCTGCCCCGCAGTGGACCATCTGGCCATCGCGACGGGATTTGAGCGTCGCGGTGTTCCTTTGCTGGCGGTGCGGGTGAGATCAGATCCAGCTGTTGGTCAACAGCTCGCCCAATCCTCCGGCGCCAGGGACCACGTAGTCCATCCGGTTGAGGCCGCGTTCGCGGTCGGGGTGGGTGCCGGGCGGCGTGGCGAGCACGTCGTCGTCCGAAAGTCCTCGGTCGAGCCGGCCCGTGTAGAGCTTGATCTCGGCGGCATCCATCGCGGGTGTTGCGTAGCGGAGCAGTCGATGCACGGACTCGGGAGTCGCGATCATGTGCATGGCCACGACGGCGCGAGGCGGGTCTGGAAGACTCATGTAGATGTCGAGGGTTTGCTCCACCGTGCTGCCGGTTGCGCCCATCGGGTCGGGAATCAGCACGATCGCGCCTTTGACCGATCCACCGAGCTTCGTGCCGTCGGTTCGCACTCCGGTCACTGCACCGTGAGCATCGGTCGTCCGCGACATCGTGACGAAGTCCAGCCGCACGTTCTCCGGGGGGAGGACTTCGCAGGCGGTTTCGTAGGCGATTTGCGCGGGCAGGATCCCTGCGCGAATCACGCCGCAAACCACGAGCGGCGTGCGCGGGCAAAACCTCGTGCCCGACCAGACCGCGCGGGGCTCGGTGGCCTTCATGCGAGTGGGGACCCGGTCCTCAACCAGCGGGAACTCGGCCGCCAACACTTCACCCGTCAATCGCCGGTAGGCGGAGCGCACCAAAGCCGGGAGCGCGCCCGTGCCGGTTTCTGGTGCACCAATGCGAGCGAGCAGGGTGTTCAGGTAAGGGTCGTCGAAGACCTCGACCCGGGAACCGTAGGCGTGTTCGAGCATGCCGAAAGCGTCCGCGACATCGGGCTCGGAGGCCACGACTCTGCAGGTTTCGTGGCAGTTTCACTGGGAGGCGAGGCGAGCCTGACCCCGTGTCGGGGGCGTTGGCACGCGTGATTTGGCGGTTTTCAGTGCCACAGTCGGGCGAGCTTTCAGCGCTGTGATGGGCATCGTCTGCTTCTCATCAGGAGCCGACAGCGCGGGCGGACGGACGAACCGCTATCCTCCCGCCCCTCGTTTCCCCTCAGCTTCACCCAGGTCCGTCAGGCCTGACTTGCGACTCCATCCATGTACCGACTCTCACGACTCACCAACTCGCGTCGCCGAACCACCGCAGCCGCGATGCTCGCGGCAGCCGCGATGGCGACAGGGTTCGCTCCCAATCTGGCCGCGCAAGGTGCGCCGCCGCTCCCCGGTGGCCTCAAGATTGTGGTCGTCGATGTCGGTCAAGGCTCGGGCTTGGTCCTGAGAACGCCGGATGGGACCATCCATGTGGTCGACGCGGGTTTCGATGGGTCCGGCACGGCGGCGATGCTGCCGATCATCCAGTCGCTGCAGCCGCAGTCCTTCGGGTTCACCTTCCTGTCGCACCACCACTCCGACCACTCGGGTGGATTGGACGAAGTGCTCAACGCGCATCCGTTCACGCTGGCCTATGACCGAGGCGACGTCA
>CBESZZ010000113.1:0-9021 GCA_965534055.1 uncultured bacterium
GGATCCGCCGCCGCAGCCCGATCCAGTTCGTTCAACGCGGTGTCCGTGTCGCCTAATCCAGCGAATGCAGCGCCGCGAAGCTGGTGAGCTTCCGCGTCGCTGCACGGCAGCGTCATCGCGGATTCGGCGGAGTCCAGCGCTGTGCGGTAGCTGCGGTTGGCGAGCGCGCGCCGTGCCGTATCGAGACGGTCGACGTACAGTACTTGCTCCGAAGTTCGATCTTCAGCCGCGATCATGCGCACGCGACTGGGCGGCGTACCACCTCCACCCCACGACGACCAAAGCCAAACGGCCACGCCGAGCATGACTGCACCCGCGATTGCTGCGGGCACGATCCAACCGGGTCGTGTGTCGGCTTCTTGCGGGCGGGTGATGGTGCGACGTCGGGCCGCCGGACGTCGTTTCGTGCCGCGAGCTTTTGCAGAGCGGCGCCAATCAATCTCTTCGAGCGCGTCGGTCATCTCCTCCGCGGTTTGGTAGCGCGCTTCGGGGTCCGTCTCCATGGCCTTGGCCACGACTGCTTCGAGGTCCGCCGGGATTCCTGCGCTGGGCGCTGCCTCAGCGACACTCGGAGTGTCGTGCGCGTGGGAACGAACCATCAACTCTGTCAGGCGGTTGCCTTCGTAGGGCGGTTTGCCGACGAGCATCTCGAACAACATGACCCCAGTCGCATAGAGGTCGATGCGGTGATCGATGGAATCCCCGCGCCACTGTTCTGGCGCCATGTAGAGCGGCGAGCCGATCACACGGCCCGTCTGCGTCATCATGCTCACCTGTGTGCTGTCGCCGACGAGCTTGGACAAACCGAAGTCGAGAACCTTGATCATCGGGCGGTCGGTGGAACCGCGCACGACCATCACGTTGTCCGGCTTTAGATCGCGATGCACCGCGCCCTTGCTGTGCGCTTCTTCCAGAACTTCGAGGATCTGTAGCGTCCAGTGCACCGCCAGCTCCGGATCGATTGCGCCGTGTTCTGTCACGTAGCCCTTCAGGTCCGGGCCATCGACGAACTCCATCGCGAGGTAGTAGCGACCGTCGTCGGCACGATCGAAGTCGAACACCTGCACGGCGTGGACATGCTCAAACGACCCTGCGGCAATTCCCTCCCGTTGGAAACGTCGCAGACTCTCGACGTTGAGGTGAAGGTCGGGATGGAGCGCCTTGATCGCGACCTTCTTGCGCAGGCTTACGTGTTCGGCGAGATACACGCGTCCCATGCCGCCTTCGCCGATGGCCTCGATCACCCGATACTTGCCACCGAGCGTGACGCCGACGAACGGGTCTCCCGGCTTTTCGTCGGGTCGACACGGGACTCCACAGCTAGGACAAAATCGGAAGGCCTCCTCGGAGGAGACTCCGCAGCTGGAGCAGGTCGTCATCTTGGTCGCCTCGGTGTGTTCGGCTCGCCCCGTTTGGTGGTGGTTCGCTGTCGCGAACTACGGGGTCACCCTCTGCAACCTTCCGAGAAACCGATGCCCGGGTCTATGGTCTCGTGGCGAGACGCGATGGAGTCGCCCGAGCTACGGCGACTCCTGTCGCATATTTGTTGGCCGCTTCGGCCGTTTCCCCTAGCGAACCGTCCGCACCAAGACACTGGACTGCAGCGGTGTGCGGCGGAGCGCGGATGTCTGCAGATGAAGCGCGGAACCGGCCCAGACCGGCGGAAGAGCCGGCAGGTTCCAGATTGCCTGGCCATTCGGGTCGGCGAAACCCCAGAACAGCACGTTGCCACCAGGTGGCGAGAACAGCCCGATTCCCAGGTCGAAGGCCCAGCCGGCAACCGTGAGCTGCGCCCGGCCGGGGGCCCCGCTCCAAAGGACCGCATGCAGTTGCTGGGGCCGGAGATTGGCGACCGTCAACGCGGCGCTTGCCCCCGCGGTGGTCGTTGGCGCCTCTGCCGCGAAGCCGATGCGTGGTGCAGGGGCAGCGGCGAAGCTCGCCAAGAGCCGGACGTACGAAGCCTGGTAAGGGATGTGGCATTCGCTGATCGCCCACGAGTTCTCGGGATAGCCCGTGTTCCAGTCGCGATAGGCCTTGCGGGCCGGTTGCTGCTGAGGAGGCACGATCGGTGGACCGGTGTAGGCGGCATCGGGGGCGAAGGATGGGTTGGGGCCGCCGACTAGGAAACCAGGAGCGGGTCCACGCGGGCTTGTGCGGGCATTGTCAAAGACCGTCCCTTCCGCGAACCAGCCGTGGTAGGTCTCCGCCACGCTGCCCTCCGCGCCGAGTGAATGCACGTTCGTCAGGTAGGTGAGTCCCAATGGATTGAGGCCGTGCATGGCGTGCACGTATCCCTCCGCGGCATCTGTGCATGGGCCGGTGAGCGCTGCGTCCAGGCCGTGGCGTGCCACGTTCAAGAACAGCTGCGCGGTGTCGCACTTCACCTTGTTGCTGCCCCAGACGTAGTCCTGGGCGAGGAGGGGGCCTTCATAGGGATCGGAATCTGCCTGGATCAGTCCGAGGTGAGCTGTGCTGACGGATGCGAGATAAGTTTGCCGCACGGCAGCTGCGACGTTTGCCGTGGCAAGGGGTAAGTCGGTGTACGTCAAGATTGCTGCGTGCGAGTTCGGCTCGTACGGCGAGGCCCAGCCCCACTGCACGAGGTGCAGTGATGTGTAATTTTGATCGACGAACGCGCGGTAGGCGGGCTGGTTCGTCAGCGCGAACAGCCAGATCGCGGCCTGAATGCGGTTGTCTAGCTGGTCGTAGGCTGTGTCTTCCGCGGCGACGTTCACGAATCCTGCGTTGTTGTACGACGACGGAATCGCTGCCGGGTTCGCCGCGAGCCAGGACCAGGCTTGCAGAGCTGCGTTTTGCAGTGTGGTCGCAAAGGCTGCGGAATTCGGCGCGTTGCCGTAGATCATCGCGGCGTGCGCGAAGACCGCGCAAGCGGAGATGGTGGCGGAAGCCGTGGGCGGGGCGTACCGCCGTGGCCCAGCGTCAGCGCTTGGTGGGGACGCCGCAGAAAAGTCGGTGACCGAGATCTTGTGCAGCACCGACCCATCGGCCAGCTGCATCTTCAGCAGCCAATCGAGCTCGAAGCGAACTTCGTCGAGCAGGTCTGGGACGCCGTTCCCCGATTCAGGGATGTTCAGGGTGCCGTCCGCCCAAAAACTTGGATTGTCGGAGTACGCGTGGAGCAACGTGTGCACGGCGCCATCCGCGAAGTTCACGTACTTGTTGTAGTCGCCGGCGTCGTGCCAACCGCCGGACAGGTCGCGAGATGTTGACGGCGACGGATCGGAGACGAGGCGGCAATCCGAATCCTGTTCGTTGCCGAGGTGGCACGGGCTGTCGCTCCAGTTTGGGTGCGCGTGTGGCACAGCCTTGGCGACGCCACAGCGCTGATAGAAGTACATCCGAACCGCGGCGCGCAGGGCTTCGCCATACACGTCGTCGGCGATGCGAAACGGTGCGGAGCTGCGTCCGCTTCCCGTGTCGACCACGATGTACTCGCCGGGTTCGTCCACGGCCGTGAAGTCAAACCTCCACGCGCGGTCGCCCGACTCGGCGTGCACCGTGCCCGCCGCGTGTGGCGAGGGCGGACTGGCGAAGACGACTTGGCCGTTTGTGGCGCGGCGAAGCTCGATACGGTTGGATGGCGTGAAGGGCTGCGGGGCATCAAATCCCGTCACCGGTTCGCGCAAGACGGCGCGTTTGACGGCTAGGGGGTGGTAACCGAACTGATCGACCCGGATGTGAGGGTCGACGACGCCTCGCGACTGTGTGTCTTGCGCGACGATTGACGGTGCTGTGGACGCGAAGACCGCGCAAAGCGCCGCGAGCCCCAGTTTTGCCACGTTGCGGGACAAGGCCGTTCGATGCTCGCGAGTTGGATGCCGAAGAGAGGGGAGCGAAAGCAGAGGGTTTGGATTCATGGGGACCTCAGCTGTCCCTACGCCAGGGTGAGATTCGTCGGTCCGGGTAGCTTCGCCGCGGCAAAAACTCGCGCTGATCGCGTTACCTCGTGCGTTGTGCGGCACACGGTGTCACGTGATGTGCACACTCTTCGCCCGGTGGACGGTTTTGGTTGCCTCACTGTGTGGCATTCATGGCACAGGTCTTGCTTGTGCCGTCGCGCCCCAAAGTGCGGATGTCGTGACGGTTCAGGTTCATGGCGGGGGGCCGGTGCAGTTTGGATTGCCGATGCCGTTGATCAGTTTGGAGCGAGGCCTTGACGTCGCAGGACCCGCGGGCATCCGGTGGTCGTGGGAACCTCTGCACGAGCCTCCGGAGGGTGCTGAATTTGTCTGGGCACGCTTCCGCATCGTTGGACTGATCGCGGGAGAGCATGGACTGCGAATCCGCGTGGGCGGTTCCGAACCAAACGCCGATGCCGTGTGTGTGCGTCAGGTCACCACAGCAGATTCGCCGGCGGGACGCGTCACCACGACAGTTAGGCGGTGGGTGGACGGAACCGTCGACCGTCGTGAGCGGGTGCTGCTTGCGCGGACCACGGTGGATGATGCCGGTGAGCAGTGGCGCGGTGGTGAAGTGCAGCACGAGCAAAGCGAGGGCTTGGTCGCACGGCAAACGAGTGCTCGAGTGCAGGCGAGCGTGTTCCGACGGGCGCGGGTGTTGCCGCTTTCCTCACGTGGGGGGCGCGCGAAAGATTACGTGGAGCATCTTGTCCAATGTGCGGTTCAGGGTCTGCCACGAGCTCCTGGTCGTCGCGGGCTCGGCGACTTCGTGCGTCGTGGGGTGGTTTCGTCGGTCACCGCGACTCGTGATGCGCCTGACGTCATCACAAATCTTGAGTTCGACACCACGCTGGGTCTCGCGCGCGTCGCCTTGGTTGCCGGTCGTGCGAAGCTCCTGCGCGACGCCCGCATGGCAGCGTGGCACCTGGTGGACCGCGACGTGGATCGGCGCTCTGGCTTGCCGTATCCCCACGGCAAGGACCACCGTACCGGTCGACCAGAGCCGGGCCACGCATGGGTTCAAGGTGCTCTCTTAGTCGCGCTTTTGACCGCTGACCAAGACCTGCTGACCGAAGTTCGCTCGCTAGCCAAGAGCTTGGCGCGGCATCCCTCGCGCGAACTGACTGGCGGGATCGAACGGGCGCGAGACTTCGCCTGGCCGCTGCTCGAACTGTCCGCGTACCTCGCTTTTGAAGATGCCGAAGACTGCCGCGCGGCAACGGCTTCGCTGTTTGCGCAGATTGTTCGGCGATGGGATCCCGTTCGGGAGACCTTCAGGTTCGGGGAAGGGGAGGGGCCAAACGGTCTCTACACCGAGCGTCTATGGATCACCCTGGGCCTAGTCGTGCCGGCGGTGCGCGCGCACCTTCGCGCGTATCCCGATGCTGAATGGGATGCGCGGTTGCGTCGCGTTGAAGCTCGCACGATGCGACGCGTGCGGCGTGGCAAGCCCGGCTTGCCGTTGCGCTACCGCAGCGTCGTGGATGCAAGAGGCAAGGAGCAAACCTTCGGTGAGGTGCGGCGCGCCGGGCCGGAGGGCTTCTTCATGCTGGCTGGGCTATCAGATGCCAGCCGTCGTCGTTTGCTGGCCCGCAGCCAAGTGCGGGCGTCGCTGCCGGTTCTGCCGACTGCGGATGATCCAGCGCTCGCGACCACATGGTCGATGCTCGCACGGACCGACTGGCTCTATCGCTAGCGCCGCCGACCCCTGTTGGCCCGCCCGAGGTTTCGAGTTCCGGCCGGAGTTTGGATCAGCGCAGCTTGATCGGGCCCGCCATGGTGCGCTCGCGATCGGGGCGATCGATCAGGACTCGAACCTCGCGCCCCGCCATCGAGCGAAGCGCTTTGGCCAAATCGGCGCGGCTCGTGGTGAAGCGATCGTTGCGGCCACCTTCGAAGCCCAGAAACACGTCGCCAACCTCCACGCCAAGGGTGGCCGCTGGGCCATCCGGATCGACTCCGGTCACGCGAAGCACCTGAGTAAACACCTGTGGTCGTCGCGACCATGGGTTGGGGGGCAGTGCTTTCTGGCTCACCTTTAAGACGAACTCGCGAGAGTCTTGGAGGCTGACTTCCTCGATTTCGAAACCAGCGTGTCTGTGAAGTTGGCTCGAGAGCCGATCCATCGGCGTGATCTCAAATGGGATCGCTTGTTCGTCGCGCTCGATCGTCAGCCGAACCGGACGGTCGCCGCGAATTCCCACCAAGACCCGCGCGTACTCCACGTTGGTTTCAATCTTCTGATCTTCGGCTGCCAGGATCAGGTCGCCGACCTGCACGCCCGATCTTGCGGCGGGGCCATAGTCGTCGATGGCCGCCACGACGGGGCCTGTCGCGGAACTCCCGACCTGCATTCCGAGCCAGGCGGACGCCCAGGTTTGCGTGATCAAGGTGTCTTCGAAGACTTCACGCATTCGGTTGACTGGAATCGCGAAGCCCATGTTTTCGACGCCGTATGCCATCGCGTTGTTGATGCCGATCAGTCGACCCGTGATGTCGAGCAAGGCACCACCGCTGTTGCCTTGGTTGATGGCGGCGTCGGTTTGCAGCAGGTGTTGGTAGGTCCGTGACTGACCGTCCGGCGCGCGCACCGTGATCTCGCGATCGATGGCGGAGAGCACGCCTTGCGTGACGGTGTTGGCCTGGCCCCGGGGGTTGCCAATCGCAATCACCGTTTCGCCTACCATGAGGTCTTCGGAATCTGCGATCTCCGCAGGAACGAGCAGGGTCTCCTTGGGCAGATCGAGCTGAATCAGGGCGAGGTCATCTGCGGCGGAATGGCTCAGGACCTGACCGCGGAACTTGCGCCCGTCTCGCAAGCGCACTTCGACGCCGAAGCTGTCCGGGTTTTGCAGGATCGGCAACACGACGTGCCAGTTCGTGATCAGGAGTCCTTGCTCGTCCAGGATGACTCCTGAACCCTGGCCAGTGACCTGGCGCTGGTCGGTGCCAAAGCGCACGGCGGCGGGTCGTTGCTGTCCGACGATGTCGACGTTGACCACCGAGTCCGCCGCTTTTTGCACCGCGCGGACGACCGGAGTCATGCGCAGGTCGCGGTCGCCTTCATCTTCCTTGGCGATCCGCAGCGGGGAATTGTTGTCCGCCAGTTGGCCGATCTTTGCCGGCTTCGGGTCTTGAGATTGGGGAAGCGCGTCCTGTGCCGAGGCGAAGCAGCCCGCCGTGCAGAGCAGGGCGGAAAGGACGGCGGAGAAGCTGAATGGCGATGGCAAGGGCGTTTCAGTCATGAGCAATGGATCGAGACCAAGTTGGATCGTCCTCTCTTACGGACCAGCACACCGAACGCTCCAAACTGAAATCTCGGCACTGTCCGCACGACAGGCGGGCTGATTTTCGAAACTTGGGCGCAGGCGCCAATTGACAGCAACGCAAGATTTGTCTAACTACCGGAGTAGTTCGAGACGACTACCGTAGTCGTTGACTGTTCTGCTGCCCCTCGCTTTTGGGGCCAATCCCAACCTCAGGCCTTCGCAGTGGAGGTTTCGAGGCCCTTGCGGCCGAGAAACTTGCGACGGTCTTGAACACCACTCATGACTGAACACTCTCTCGGTGATCTCCAGCTCGCGATTATGCGCGTGCTTTGGGAGCGCGACGAAGCCCCGGCTTCGGAAGTGTATCGAGCGCTTCTGGCCGAGCGGGGGCTCGCGCCAACCACGATTGCGACCATGCTTCGCAAGATGGAGGACAAAGGGGTTGTGGTGCACCGGACCGAGGGGCGGCAGTTCATTTATCGTCCGACGATTCAGGAAGAGCAGGTGCACCGGAGTATGGTCGGCGATCTCGTCCGGCGGCTGTTTGCCGGTGATTCTCTTGCCCTCGTGAACCACCTCGTCCGCGAGGGGGACATCGATTCGGACGAACTCGACGAGCTGCGCGCTCGCGTCGCGGAGGCCGAGTCCGCGCTCCATCCGGATCCAGATTCCAAGGAGCGCCCATGAGCACTCTCGTGAATCGAACGGAGCAGTTGGTGGCGGAAACGCGACCTGTGTTGGACGGTGCTGGCTCGGACATGTTCGCAAGCGTTGGGTCCTGGTGGCTCTCCGTCGCACTGCACGCTGCGGTCGTGCTGGCGTTGCTGGCATTGCTGTATGCGGTCTGCCGTTTGGTGCGCAAAGAGTCGACCGAGCGCACGCGCGAGGTCGCCGAAACGACGCTCCGCATCGCGCTCTTTGGAGTCCTGGTTTCCGGAAGTTTGGCGCTTTGGCTGCAAGAGCCGATTTGGTCGCTCCCAGAACTGGGGACGTCGACTCCGCGCGTCGATCAGCCGATGGGGGCGAGCGCGCCGGGCGAGTTCCTTGCAGAAGAGCGAGTCGTTGCGGGTGACATCGAGCGGGTCGCTTTCGAGTGGGCCACCGATGAGCCGGTCCTGCTGAACGAGGAGCTGGACGCAGAGCTCAGATCGATCGTCGAAGAGGCTCCGGTTGAGTTCGCGGCGACCCGTGCGGATTTGGATCACCGGTTGCCGTTCGAAGAGCAAGCACCGAGCGACTCCACTCCGGGCTTCGCGGTCGCAGTGAAGACTCTGGAGATCTACGGCGAGGCGCACCAATCGACCGAGAGCGACGCCAGAAGTCCGTTGAACCAACGACCTCTTCCGATGGGGTCCCGCGCGCAGCGAACCCACGATCAGAGGGCCAGAGTTTCGGCTCTTGAAGCCCGTGACAAGGCACCCATTGAGGCCTCGCCGGTTCCGTTCCGTTCACAGGCGACAACTCCGGCCACAGTCGGGGGCGCCGACGCACGGACCCTGGAGCCACAGGGCAATTCGGAATCGAGCGCCTGGTGGATTCGTGTGGCTCTGATCGCCGCATGGACCCTGGCTGTCCTTGGCCTGCTCTGTGCCGGGTGGACCGCGCTTCGCTGGATGGCCATTCCCTTTGCACTCGGACCACGAGCGCGTCTCGCCCGGTCCAGTCGTGAATTCTCAGCCCTGCTTCGCGTGGTTCCTGATGGCGATCGACCCAACGTGGATCGTGTCCGTCTGTCCACCTCGAAGCATCTGCATTCGCCGGTCGCGTTCGGCATCCTGCGCCCCGAGATCGGACTGCCCCGACATCTTGCGGCGCGGATGCCGGACGACGAG
>CBESZZ010000114.1:0-8985 GCA_965534055.1 uncultured bacterium
TGAAGCCTGCGCCCGAGCCACCGATCAGCACGGTGCCGTCGGTCGCCATGTCGCGGACGCCCCACGCAACCGTGGAGTGGATCGTGTCCTGGGCCACGGTGTTCACGAGCACCGGTCCACCTGCGGCGAACGGATCAATCTCGTGGATGTTCCGAAGACCGCCGGCTGCACTGAAAGCGCCTGCGCTAGAGACGTAGATCCTGCCGTTGATCGACTCAACGCCGAGCTGCAAAACGTCCGTGACCAAAGCCACCGTATCGACCTTGGCATAAACCCCGCCGAGGCCGGCGTTCTGCTGTTGCTGCGCGAAAGACGGGCCGGCAGCGAGCGCGACCGTCGTTAAGAAGAGGTTGGTTTTGCGCATGGTGAGAGAATCTCCAAAGAATGCTGGGGGCATCGTCGAATCGAATGACCGCGATCGTACCACAGCTGCGCACGTGCCGAGTTTCGACCACTGGACCACCAAGTAAGATCACGCAGTCACCCTCACCTGCAGTCAGGCACCACACGAGAAAGCCCCGCGCTCGATCGCTTCGCCCGCGATCGCAAGATGTGCTTCTGCAACTCCTTGGCCCAATGGCTCCTTGGTCCAAAAGCGACCCCGCAACTCAAAGGAGTGGCGAGGTCGTTGAGCATCGGATCGTCGCCTGCGCAAGGAGGCAAACGCGTCCAAACGGACTAGAGGATCACGAACACGCTGCGGGTTGTCCGGATCCAAGGCCAGAACGCCCGAGCGGACCGTGCCGCCAACCGTGACCGTGACGGCCATGCCGGCCATGTCGCCACCGGTGATGCCGGTGCCGTTCGTGTCACAATCAAACTCAAAGACGCCGTTCAAGAAACTGGTGAACGTGAAGCCGAGGTCGGTTGCGTTGCCCGCAGTCCGCTGATCGACTCGACGCCGAGCTGGAGAACGTCGGTGACGAGGGCCACCGTGTCGGTATAGCTGTAGATGCCGCCGGGCCAGCATTCTGCTGTTGCTGCGCGAACAGCGGTGTGGCCGCGAGCGCGGGGATAGTGGAAAGGAGTGGAAGTTTTCGCATGGTGAGCTCAGACAAGGAAAGACGAGGGCACCGTCGACACGAATCACGAGGTCGAACGAATCGCGCCGTCGACACCACATGCACAGGGTCCGGGTAGCAGCCACTCCACACCCCGGCATCTTGGTACCAACGCCTTCTGCCCCACGTTCCACACAAAAAAACCCGCGCTCACCAAAGGGTGAACTCGGGTTCTTGCAACTGCCTGGGTCAGGTGATCAGAAATTGATGAATGCGCGGAGCGGGTTGAACGGATCCGCAACCATCGTTCCGGACATGGTCGTTCCTGCGAGCACCACGGTCACGGTCATTCCGGCCATGGCACCACCGGTGATCCCTGCGCCATCCGTGTCGCAGTCGAACTCGAAGATGCCCGAGTTGAAACTGGAGAACGTGAACGAGAGATCCGTCGCGTTCCCACCAACAATCGTCGTCGAGTTCCAGCCCGTCGGTGCAAACGCGCCGCACGGCGAAGCAATCGTGCCGGCGAAGACCAGACCGTTCGCGAGGGCTGAGTTGTTGCGGTAGGTGTTCGCACACGCCGCCGCCGAACCGGCCGGATCTCCGCCGTCGAATCGATCCAGCATATCCGCTTGATCGGTGTCAAACGGACCGTTGCCCGAACCGGTGATGTCGAGCACCACGCTGGTCACCGCGACACCGGTGAAGTTCAATACGCGGAAGAAGCCCGCGTTCGCATCATCGTTGAACGAGTTCGTTCCGACCGCTTCAACGCTGAGGCCGCCTTGATACTTGAACACCGCTTCGTTCGTCGTGTTGAACCGACTGTTACCGGTGATGTCGATGTGGATGCCCTGCACCCGCATGAGAGTGTTAGAGGTCAAGCTCACCCCCGTCGGAACGGTAAACGTGAGATCACTGCCACCACCGACCGGACCGTTCATGGCGTGACCAAGAATGGTCGCACCGGCATCGGGGTTCGGCGTGCTCAGCACGTTGTTCACGCGAAGCTCGGCTTGCGTGCCGATGCCCAGGAAAGGCAGGAACGTGAGGCCATCCGTGCCTGCCGAAGAACCACCAATGTTGAACACCGTGTAGGTGGGGAAGCCAACCGTCGTCCCCAAAGGATCCGTGTGGGCAATGGTCAGCACGTCACCGTTGGTGAACGTCTTCTCGAATTGGAGATCCGCCGCACCATTGACTCCCGTCGTAAGGAACGCCTCGTCGTAGCCAAGCACATTGGGGAGACGGTGCAGCGCCGCAACCCGCGCCGAATCAAACGAGTCCTGCACGAGGTAGCAGATCGCCGTGTCGCAAGGCCAAGGGCTCGTCGCGAACTGGCTGCCACCAAAATCGAACATGCTCAGACCGCCTTGGATCCCGCCGAAGTTGCCTTCGCCCTGCGAAGGAACGATCACACGGTTGCCGGTGTCGGTCATCGTCAGCGCGGACCGGTCGATGACATACTCTGCGATTGCTCCCGCGTTGGGAGTCGAGTTGACCAGCAGGTTGTTCGTGCGTGGGTCGAGGGCGCAGCCGTACGCGCTCCACAACTCAGCGTTGGCGTTCGGGAAGATGTTCAGCACGTTCCCAGCGAGGTCGATCTCGAAGAAGTCCGTGCCAAAGCTGGCGGTAAAGAGTGAACCGTTGCCGCCGTTGCCGATGGGATCAAACGCCAGAGCGCGGTAGGTACCCACAGCAGCCAAGCCTGGGCCCGTGATGGGATTGGTGACGGTTTGCGGACCGGCCATCGCTTGGACAGTCGTCGCCGCGGTGCCTGTCGCCGGATCCCAAACGGTGATGCCGGCGGCCGAACCGCCCATCAACACCGTGCCGTCGGTCGCCATGTCGCGGACACCCCACGTCACCGCGGAGTGCACGGCGTCCTGGGGATACGACAGGCTCAGTGTTCCAGCAAACGGGTCGTACACCTGGATGCTGCGCGGAGTTCCCACCGCGGATGCCGTGCCAGCGCTCGAGACGTACAGCAAGCCATTGATGGACTCGATGCCGAGTTGGAGACCATTGCCGCTTGCCGCAGCCGTGTTGATGTCAGTGTAGATGCCACCAAGGCCAGCATTTTGTGTTTGCTGGGCGAAGACAGGCAGCGCGGTGCAAACGAACACAGTGGCTGTCGTCAGGATCTTCAGTTTGCTCATGAGGAGTTCTCCGAGTGGACCAAGAGGAACCTCCCGAAAGCTTCGTGCGCTCCGGGAGGGAGGGGGCGACGTCGCCCACTGTAGCGATGTCGATCCCACCTAGTAGGGCGGTGGCGCTTCGACTCGAAACTCGGAACGGCTCCATCGCGCACTCTGTCAGCCACGACACTCTGAGCTTTCTGGACTACGCAAACGGCCCCGCAACTCAAATGAGCTGCGGGGCCGTTTGCAATGAATTGGAACAGCCTGCGCGAGCAGGACTGTCACATCCAACGATCTACAGGTTGATGAACGCGCGCTGGGCGTTGTTCGGATCCAGGGCGAGAACGCCCGAGCGTACCGTGCCGCCAACCGTGACCGTGACGGCCATGCCAGCCATGTCGCCACCGGTGATGCCGGTGCCGTCCGTGTCGCAATCGAACTCGAAGATGCCGCCGGCGAAGCCGGTGAACGTGAAACCGAGGTCGGTTGCGTTACCCCCGGTCAACGTCGTCGACGTCCAACCGTTCGGGGCCAGCGCGCCGCAAGGCGAAGCGGTGGTTCCGGCCGTAACCAGACCCGTCGCGACGTCAGAGCCGTTGCGATAGGTGTTGTCGCAGCCACCGCCGGTGCCGGCGGCATCGCCACCGTCGAACCGGTCGAGCATGCCGGCTTGGTCGGTATCGAACGGTGCACCCGCAACGGTCGTGCTGATGTCAAACGTGGCCGCCGTGACAGGCAGACCCGTGAAGTTCAGAACGCGGAAGTAACCACTGGTGATGTCCGAGTTGAACGAGTTGGCGCCAACCGCTTCGACGATCAGGCCGGCCTGGAACTCAAACACCGCTTCGTTCGTGGTGTTGAAGAGTCCGTTGCCGGAAGTGTCGATGTGGATGCCCTGGACGCGCACGAGCGTTCCAGCAGCGAGTCCAACGCCGGATGGGACGGTGAACGAAAGGTCCGCACCGCCGGTGCCGCCGGCCCCGTTCATCGCGTGACCAAGAATGGTCGCGCCTGGATCAGGGTTCGGCATGCTCAGCACGTTGTTCGCGCGCAGTTCTTCGACAAAGCCGATGCCGAGGAACGGAGCAAAGGTGGTGCCGTCCGTGTCTGAGCCCGTGCCACCGATGTTGATCACGGTGTAGGTCGGGAAACCACTCGTCACGCTCGTTGGGTCCGTGTGGCTGATGGTGACCAAGTCGCCGCCGCCAAACGCTTTCGAGAACGTCGCGTCAGGAGCGCCGTTGACGCCCGTCGACAGGAACGGCTCGTCGTAGCCCAAGACGTTGGACAGACGGTGCAGGGATGCAACGCGGACAGAGTCCGTCGCATCTTGCACGAGGTAGCAGATTGCCGTGTCGACTGGCCATGGGCTGTCGGCGAATTGCTGACCACCAAAGTCGAATATGCTCAGGCCACCTTGGGCGCCCTGGGCTGGCACACTGATGCGACGGCCCGTGTCCGTGAGCGTTAGGGTTCCACGGTCGATGACGTACTCGGCGATGGGGCCGGCGTTGGGGGTTGAGTTGACCAGCAGGTTGCCAGTGCGTGGGTCGATCGCGCAACCGTAGGCACTCCACTGTTCCGCATTCGCGTTCGGGAAGATGTTGAGCACGTTGCCCGCGGTGTCGACTTCGAAGAAGTCGCCACCAAAGTTGGCCGTGAAGAACGTGCCGGCGCCCGCCGCACCCGTTGGGTCGAACGCCAACGCACGGTAGGTGCCAACCGCCGCCAAGCCGGGGCCGGTGATTGGGCGCAGGCACCCACTCCCGGCGCAACTCTCGGCGCAGCGTGGGGCCATCCCATTCAAGCCGACGGGCGCGATGCAAACGACCCTGTCGCAGCGACGCTGCGTTGCATCCGAACAAAATCTCGATGCCAAGGAGAACTCGATGCACCACGACGCTTACTCAGAAACGAAACCGGCCCCGCCTCCAACAAAGTAGAAACGGGGCCGATTGAATCTCGACGCCGCGGCCGAAGCCGCGGGCGCTGAACTTTCCTTTACAGGAAGGTGAACACTGCTTCGTTGGTGGTGCCAAGTTGGCCGTCACCCGGAGCCGCGTTGAAGTGGATGCCCTGGATACGCATCTGCGTTCCTGGAGCAAGCCCGATGCCCGTGGGCACCGTGAACGACAGGTCTGCACCACCGGTGCCGCCTGCGTTGTTCATGGCGTGACCGAGAATGGTCGCGCCTGGATCGAGGTTCGGCGTGCTGAACAGGCTGTTGGCGCGCAGCTCAGCAAGGATGCCAATGCCCAGAATCGGGACGTTGGTGGTGCCGTCGGTATCGGCGCCCAGGCCACCGATGTTGATGATCGTGTAGGAGGGGAAACCCGCCGACAGACTGGTGGGATCGCAGTGCGCAATGGTGATCGCGTCACCGGCACTGAAGTTCTTGTTGAAGACGCTGTCGACAGCGCCGTTCACGCCGGTCTGCAGCTTGGGCTCGTCGTAGCCGAGGACGTTCGCTCTGCGGTGCAGCGCGGCGACCGAGACCAGGTCTTGTGGATCCTGCGCGAGGTAGACGATCGCGGTGTCACAAGGCCACGGGCTATCCGCGAACTGGTTGCCACCGAAGTCGAACATGCTCAGGCCACCCTGCGCACCGAGCGGCAAGGCGCCGACGCTGAACGCGGTTGGGCCACGCAAGGTGTCCGTCAGCGTCAGAGCCGTACGATCGATGACGTACTCGCCAAGGATGCCGCGGTTCGGGGCCGAGTTGACCAGCAGGTTGCCGGTGCGGGGGTCGATGGCGCAGCCGTAGGCGCTCCATGCAACCGCGTTGGCGTTCGGGAAGATGTTGAGGATGTTGCCCGCGAGGTCGACTTCAAAGAAGTCGCCGCCGAAGTTGGCCGTGAAGATCGAGCCGTTGCCAGCGTTGCCGCTCGCGTCGAACGCCATGGCGCGGTAGGTGCCGACAGACGCGAGGCCTGGGCCGGTCACTGGGTTGACGACGGTCTGAGGACCGTTGGCAGCCATGACAGTCGTGGCAGGAGCGCCAGTGGCTGGATCCCAGACGGTGAAGCCTGCGCCCGAACCACCGATCAGCACGGTGCCGTCGGTCGCCATGTCGCGAACGCCCCACGAGACCGTGGAGTGGACCGCGTCCTGTGGGACACTGTTCACGAGCACCGCACCACCGACCGCGAATGGGTCGATTTCGTGGATGTTCCGGAGACCGCCGGCGGCGCTGGCTGCGCCGGCACTCGAGACGTAGATCCGGCCGTTGATCGACTCAACGCCGAGCTGCAGGACATCAGTGACCAAGGACACAGTGTCCACTTCGGCGTAGACGCCGCCGAGGCCAGCATTCTGCTTTTGCTGTTGGGCGAAGGATGGTGCGGCTGCAGCTGTGAGTACGGCTGCAGTCGAGAGGAGAGTGAGCTTCCGCATGGTGGGGATAACTTGAGAGAAGTGACTAGAAAAGGTGGTGAAATCGACGCCACGAAAACGTGGCTTGTCGAGCCGGGGGAAAGGTACCACAGATCGCAAAGCAATGTGCGAGACCGGATTTCCCTCCAGCGCAAAGTGAGCGGAAACTCGCGCGAGCGGCCTAAAAGATCGCGAAGCCACGACGCTGTCGCGCCGGGTCAATCGCCAAGGTGCGCGAAACCGTCGATCCTCCGGCGAACGTCACGGTGACCTGCATCCCGGCCATTGCATCGCCGGTTTCGCCCATTCCAAAATCCGTGTCGGCGTCGAATTCAAACGCCTCCCCGCGAGCAAAGCCCGTGAAGTCAAAGCGCAGCAAGGGTGTACGCCCCTGCGGATCGATCGCGGGCGCTTGAAAGCCGGTCCGCGCCCCGAGGACGCAGGCTGACGGCACCGACTGGGTGAAGTCCAAGCCCGTGCTCAGCGCCGTGCCGTTGCGGTAGGTCCCGAGGCAGCCCGCCACGGAAGAGTCCCCGCCATCGAATCGGTCGGCCATCCCGGCCTGCGCCGTGTCGAACACGAAACCATTGCCAATCGGTCCGCCATCAAGAACCACGCTGGTGATGAGTCCCCGATCGGCGCCTCCATAGAAGACGCGAAAGAAACCGGATGTCTGGTCGGCGTTGAACGAATTCACGCCCACGGCCTCGACCACCAAGCCGGTGTCGTAGCGCAAAAAGAGCTCGCCCGTCGCGTTGAAGAAAGACTGCTCCATCGGGTCGACGTGAATGCTCTGCGTCCGAATGGCAGTCCCAACCGGGAAGTCGATCGTGACCGGCACGGACAAATCAAAACCGCCGTTGCCCAGGGGACCGTTCACGGAGTGTGAGACGACGATCATTCCCGGGTCCGTGAGCGGAGCGCTCAAGATGTTGAGTGCGCGAAACTCAGCCAAGATCCCCCGACCAGGAAGGGCCGGGTTGAGGTTGGTCACACCATCGGCCAGCGCAGCAACACCGACGTTCAGAATCGTGTAGCAGGGAAACCCTGCGTAGACCCCGCGAGGATCAATGAGGCGCATCCCAAGCACGTCTCCTGTGCGGAATGACTTCTCAAACACCGTGTCCCACGGCGCCCCAGAAATCGACGACTCGAAACGCACTTCGTCCTGACCGAGCACTTGGCTGTCGCGATGCAACACGCGCATGGTGATCTCGTCAGGCCCTCCCGCGCTGCCCTGACGCAGCAACACCAGCCCGGTATCGAAATCGAATGGGCTGTCCGGCAGCGTGGCCGTCGTCGGCAGGAACAGATCCACGCCACCCATGAACCCTTCCGGATGCGGCAGTGCATCACCGGTGGGAAACAGCGATCCGGCGCGATCGACGACGTAGCCCTGAATGGACGAGCTGGTGTGAAACCAGAAGTCCCCGGTGCGAGGATCGCGGGCGAGTCCGTAGACGCTGTAGCCCGAGGTGTTCGGATAGGTCTGCAGCACGTTGCCCGCCAGGTCGATCTCAACAAGGTCGAGACCGAAGTCGCCAATGAGCATCGAACCGTTGCCTGAGTTGCCCTGCGGATCGAATGCCAGTGCGCGTGCCACCGGCAACAACGCGGTGAACGCACCGGTGATCGGATTGCTGATCGACTGAACCCCGTTGCGTGCGACAACCGAGTTGATGCGCAACCCCGTGACTGGATCCGTCACCGTGATGCCGAACTCCGAACCGCCGAGAATGCTGACGCCGTCCGTAGCTAGGTCGCGCTGCCCGAAGACGCTTGCGGCGTGCGCCGGATCTTGGTTGATCAAGCGAGCCGGTGTGGAGGGCGCGTAGAGGTCAATTTCCACCAGTCGATGAGACGACTGCGCGGTGGCGCGACGCGCGGTCACGTAGACCTTGCCGCCAATGGATGTGCAGCCCAAATGGGTGTTCAACCCAGAGAGGGCATCCAAAGATCGGCGCGCGTAGATCGCGCCGAACCCCGCGTTCTGATCCGCACCGCTCCCCTGCGCAGTTGCCGGGGCAACGAAAGCAAGCGTGGTGCACGAAAGCGCGACGCTGCGCACAAGGGTTCGGAAAGGTAGGTTGGGCATGGCGAACTAAGGATCGCTGCCCAGTCCGCGGACATCCGCAGTGCTGGGGCAGCAGGCAGCCAGGACTTCCGAGGCGAGGAAGTCGTGGCGTATTCCCGCCCCAACCTCTCCAGGGGCCGAGTCGCGAATTGCAGCTCCGGAGTATAGCGGCAGCGCGGGAGTCATGCCGGCTGCAGACCCCGTGGGGCACCGCTCCGTCCCAAACCAAGACCTACGCAGGCGGTGCGGCCGGCGCCAACGGCCGCCGTCTGGAGCCTGGCCGGCCCCTTTGCCTAGGCGCCGCTCTTCTGAGCCTTGCCTTCGGCCAAAATCTTCTTGGCCAATCGGTCCGCCGCAAAGTTCGGCGCCACCGACTCTTCGTCCGACAGGTCCCACA
>CBESZZ010000115.1:0-8961 GCA_965534055.1 uncultured bacterium
TCTTCTCTGCGAGAATCGGATCGCGCTTCTCCACCGCGTCGCGGGATGCGAACAACACCAGCGGCAACTCGTGCTTGGCGAACAGTTCGATCACGTCGCGCACAGCGTCGGCTCGGCTCACGGCGACCACGGCTGGGATGGTCTTCTGCCAAACCGCTTTCAATGGCTCGAGAGTCTCGTCGACCTTCGGTGCGTCGGGTGGGCCGTCCTTCTTCTTGGCTGAGGAGCTATTCGCACCAGTCGTTTCACTGGAGCCATCGGCGGCTGGCTTGGCGGTTTGCGTGGCGGTGAACGGACGATTGCCGAGTCGCTCCGCTTCGAACGAACCTTCCATCGTGTCGCCATCGGGCTTGCCCTCGATGGTGGACGAGCTGCCCATCATCGAGATTGTGCAGCGGAACGTTGTGCCGTCGAACGAGCCATCGGTGATGTCGATCGGCGGCAGTGTCCGTGGCCCGAGCGTAAGTGTGACCGTGCCGGTTACGGCGTTGTCGACCAGCTTGAGTTCGACCACGAGGCTGATGGTGAAGCCCTCCGCGTCGATTGTGGTTTCCCACGTGCCCGACAGCGGATCAGCTTTGCCCTCTTCCTCGGACTCGGTTGGCTCAGGCGGCGGTGCGTCCTTTTCGGCTTTCTTGCCCGCTTCGAAGTCGGCCAGGGCCTTCTCGTACTTCTGCCACGTCTCGAGGTACTTTTTGCCTCGCTGCAGCACTGCATCGAACGCCTTCACCGCTTCGGGACCGCCACCTGTGAAGCGCATGCGCTGCGCGGCGATCTTGCGCAGGATCAGCGCGTCGCGATCCATGGCTCCGGTCTTGAGCGCGGTGACGCGTCCGCCCAATGGCGAAGCACTGTCCTTGCCCGAGACCAAGACTGTGGTCAGTCCGGTGCGCGCAGCGTCGTGCAACATCGGGTCGGCGGCATCTACCACCATGTCGATGCGCTGGTCCGGTTCACCGTTGGGGACTCCCGTGCCGTAGCCCGACAGTCCGAGGTGGCTGAACGCGTCGATGAAGCCAGGCACCATTACGCCGTTCTCGATCTCGAGCACGCGCGCGCCATATGGGATGGCCATGTCTTCGCCGATCGCCTTGATGCGATGGTCGTCGATCACCAGCGTGCCGTTGCGCAGCACGGGTCCGGCCATGGTCATGATGCGTCCAACGCGCACCGCCAGGAGGCTCTCCGTCGCCTTGCGCTGCCAGACGGCGTCGCCGTCAATCCAGGTGCTCTCGACCAACGTGCCCACGGCGAACGGGGCGCCGGAAAGGACCACGAAGTCCGCGTCTTTGCCCACTTCAAGCGAGCCGACGTCTGAGTCGACGCCGAGGATCTTGGCGGCTTCGAGCGTGACTGCTGGGAGTGCCTTGGCCAGCGGCAAGCCGTGGCGTACGGCTTGACCAGTGAGCAGCAGGAAGTCAGTCATGGACGCGCCGCGCGGTGGGGCCAGCGCGATCTGCACGCCGGCCTTGGCTGCGATGCCCGGCGCTTTCGGATCGGCTGTGGGCAGCTCGTTGGCGAGGTCTTCGCCGCCGGGGTTGCTGCGGCCGGGCAAGCCGGGGACGCGGAACACCGCGGGGATGCCGGCTGCGGCGATGGTTGCTCCGAGCGCGCCAATCTCAAACGGGTCGTCGAGAATCGCGCGGACGCCGAGTTCTTTGGCAAAGCGGATGCCGCGACGCACGTCGGCGGCTTCACGGGCCACGACGCGCAGCGGCAGAGCCCCAGCGACGACGCGATTGAACGCTTCACCCGACGAGTAATCCTCGGGACTGCCGGTGAACTGCTCGATGTAGTTCGTACCGTTCTCTGCCCCGTTCTCGACGCTGTTGTCTGGGTTGCCCGCGGCTTGCAGGGCAGCGTCGCGAAACGCACCGCGCAGGGCTTCAAGCTGGCTGATGCGCGACGACGGGACCTGACGGCGCGCGGGGCGCAGCGGGTCGTCGGACGTGGGTGCAGCACCAGGCTCGAACACGGCTGGAGCCTTGATGCCTGACGCCGACAGGTTGATGTGCAGCGCTGCGGTCTCCCGCAGCACGCGCTCGACGATGTCGTCGCCCGCGGTTTTCACAACGGCACCTTGGCCAGGAACCAAGCGGCCATCGCTTGGCGCGAGGTAGACGGTGGTGACTCCGCCGGACAGCGCATCGCGCTGCTTGCGGGAGAAGTCAAACTCGTCCAGTGCGAGCACGTCGGGAGTGATCGTGTAGCGGTCTTCGCGCGGACGGACGAGGTCCGAGTCCGCTGCGACGAGGCCTGGCACGATGACTTTGTTCGACGCATCGACCACGGGTAGGTCTTCGGGGGCGTCCGCGCTGGCGGAGAAGCTCTCCACCTTGCCGCCGCGCACGATCAGCCAGACGTTTTCGAGCACGCGGCCATCGCCGACGTGCAGTGCGCCACAGCGCACCGCGAAGTCTTGCTTCGGCAGGGTCGGCAGCTCAGTGTTGCTGCTGGCCGCGGCTCGGTTCGATGCGTTCGCGCCGGATCCGCTGCGGTTGTTCGCCGCGTTGGTTGAGCCCTGACTGCTGGCTGGCACCGTCAGAGCGCCAACGAGCCAAAGCAGCGCCGCGCTGCGGGTGAGGGATGAAGTGATCATTCGCGGTTCCCCTCGCCGTCGCTGCCTTCAGCATCATCCTTGCCGAACAGGTAGCGGAGCTTTGGATCGTCCTTGCGCTCGTAGACCACTTCGCCGTTCAGCACGACGGTCTGAACCCAGGAGGTCGCGTCCAGCGGATCTCCGGTGAGGATCTGCATGTTTGCCACTTTGCCTTTCGCGAGCGAGCCCACCTGGTCGTCGATCCCGAGGATCTTCGCGGGCACCGTCGTGAGTGCGGCCATCGCGGTGTTGCGATCGACGCCGTGACGCATCGCGGTTGCGATCTGCCACCAGGGGTAGCGTTGCGGTGAGTTGGTGCTGGTGTTGATGGAGAACGCGAACGGGATGCTCGCGTCCGCGAACACCTTGGCGGCGCAGAGGGTGTCCGTTTCGTCGGTCTCTTCGTTGCGCTTCTTGTACTCCACGCTGCCGTCGAGGATCACGGGCTGGCCGTGCTTCTCGATCATGGGCAGCGCTTCGTGGCAGCTGGGCGCAAGCACGAGCACTGCGTCAAAGGTCGCGGCGAGGCGCATGGCCTCGGGCACTTCGGCAGGGCCGGGGACGTAGAGGTAGCCCTGGAACTTGCGGTCGAGCAAGTCGACGACCGGCTGCTGCTTCTCGTCCATCTTCTCTTCCCACTCCGCGTCCTCGTCGATGGCGCCCGCGGCTTTCTCCTCGTCCCACTCCTTCTTCTTGCGAGCGAGTTCGGCGCGCGCCTTCTCGATGTCTTCGAACGCGCGGCGCATGCGACGAATCTGACCCATGCGGCTCTGACGGCCACCGAAGAGCGATAATTTCATCGCGCCTTCCTGCACCGCCATGTCCTCCACAGTGCGTCCCGCCGGTCGCACGATCATCCCGCGGCCGCCCAAGAGCGTGGAGTTGCCTGGCAGCACGTGCAGCGTGCCCACGCCGTTGCGCAGCGCCTCGGCGAAGAACGTGCTCGATGGATCGATACCGTCCGCGACCGTGAGGTACGGCACGTTGGCCATGTTCTCATTGGCGCCTCGCATGCCGCCACTGGTGTGTGCGAGCACCCATGTTGGCATGACCACACCGTCGGATGCGTCGACGACCTGCGCGTCCCACGGAATCTCGATGTCGTCGGCCTTGCCGATTTGGGTGATGACTCCGTTCTCGATCATCACCACGGCGTTCTCGATGTCTGGGCCCGCCAGGGTGATCGCGCGACCGGCGCGCACGACGACCTTGTCTTGTGCGGTGCAGTCAGCGGCCGCGGTGAAGGTCGCTGCAAGGAGCGCGAAGGACGCGAGAACGCGGCCCCGGTTCGGGCGAAGAGACAACGGGTTGATGGCGGTCATCGAGGTAGGTTTCGGGGGGGACACGGCGGAGGGGACACGGCGGGTGGGATTCGGTGGAGGCAGCGGGCGGCGAAGCCCGCGGCGGATGCGGTTACTGGTTGGCGGCGCTGTCTGCACCGCTGTCGACGCGCTTGCCGGCGATCCAGACGGATGCGGCCTTGGCGATGGGGCTGAACGGGTGCGCGGTCCAAACGACGAAGTCGGCTTGCTTGCCCATTTCGAGGGTGCCGACTTGGTCGTCGACGCCGAGGAGCTTGGCCGGGACCGTAGTGATCGCTGCGAGTGCCTTGTCGACGGACAGGCCGTTGCGCACGGCGAAGGTTGCTTCGCGCACGAGCGGCAGAGCGCGGCCGCTGGTGCTGGTTTGGATCGCGAAGTCGATGCCGCGCTCGTCGAGCTGCGTCAACGTGTGCAGTTTGGGAGTCGCGCCGTCGCGGCTGTCGTCGATGACGCTGGGCGCGCTGAACAGCACGGCGACGTCGGCGCCTTCGATTTCGTCGAGTGCGAGGTGCGTGTCGACGGCTTCATCCAGCACGATCTTGTAGCCGAACTCTTTGGCGAGACGGATCGCGGTGCGGATGTCTTGCTCGGCGCGGGCGGTGGTGAACACCATGAGTTCGCCCTGCAGTGCGCGCACCAAGACTTCCATGCCCGGAGACGGTGGGGACGGCTTGTCGGGATCGATCGTGCGTTCGGCGTACTTCTGCGCCTTGAAGAACGCTTCGCGCACAGACCAGACCACACCCATGCGCGTGGTGGGGCGGCGGTAGTAGATCGAGTCGACGTTGCCGCCACGAATGGCGCGGTTGCCGCGGGAAGGCTCTTGGCCCATGGCCATGCGCAGGCCGACTTCAGGATTGAGTACCATGTCCGCGAGCGAACCGCCCGTCTGCACAACGGCACCTAGGCCACCGATCACGGCGCGGTTGCCTGGACTCACGTGCACTGTGGTTGTGCCCGAGTCGCGCATTTCCTTGAAGCGCGGATGGTCTGGGTCGACAGCGTCCAGCACGTTGAGTGCCGGCGTGACTTCTTCACCCTGCTCGTTCAGGTCGTCGGGTGCGATGCCTACGAGAGCATGTGCATCGATCAAGCCCGGCGTGATGAAGTGGCCGGTGGCGTCGATCGTGGTGGAACTCTCTGGAAGGGTCACTTTGCCGCGAGCGCCAAGTGCTGTGATCTTGCCGCCACCAACAACCAGGACGCCATCTTCAATGGGCGCTTGGCCTGCTTGCAGGATGGTGGCACCGGTGATGAGCACCGGCAGGTTGCTTGCGCTTGCAGGCTTGGTCGGCGGCTGCGCCGGCGTTGCTTCCTGCGCGTGCAGTGCGCCCGCCAGCAAGATTGCGGTGAATGGGGCGAAGGCCGAAGAGACGAGGGAGTTTGGACGATTCATCGCGGAGTCTCAGCCGAGGAGTTGGCCTGGGCGGCGGCGTCTTCGCGCTTGGTGGTTCCATGAACCATGCGGCCGGCGACGAAGACGTGGGTGAGGCGAGAGGTGAGGTCGAGCGGGTCGCCCGTGAATACGGTGAAGTCAGCGTCTGCGCCGACTGACAGACTGCCGAGCTGCTCGCTCGCGTTCAGCTGCGCGGCGGGCACCGAGGTCAGTGCAGCAATCGCGGTCTTGCGTGACACGCCTGCGCGAAGCGCCAGCGCTGCAGAGAGACGGAGGCTGTCAGGCTCTTCGCCGGTGAACGAGAACTGGATGCCCGCTTTTTCGAGGAGCACGGGCAACTGCAGGTCTTCGTTCTTCATGCCCGGCGTCCTTGGGCCAAGCACCACAGAGATGCCCAGTGCACGCGCGCGGTCCATGAGGTCATCGAGCTCGGCCGCGCCCAGCAGAACGGGTGTCACCTTCGCGCCTTCGAACACGTCGAAGGCTGCGGCAATCTCGGCGCGCGAGTTCGCGTGCACGAAGATGCGGCGTGCGCCGGAGATCGATTCGCGCAGGATCGCCAGGCTTTCGCGCGTGGTGGACGGTGCATCCATCGTCGCGAGTTTGGGCAACCACTCGGTGGGATCGTTGATCGCGGCGAATGCAGTGCGCAGGAAGTCGGTCGCTCCGATGAGCGATGTCGGCCAGCGGTCGTTTTGTCGCGCCATCGGCACGAGGGCGACCTTCAGGTAGGCGTCGTCCTTGATGGCCGTGCCAGGCTCGTTCACGCCGCCCGGTTTCACAATCGCTGCCAGTCCCGCGAACGTGTTGCGGGAGCCGGGGGCGAAGCCAACTGCGGTCACACCGCGATGGACGGCGCGCTGAAGTGCTTTGCCGTAGGGGTCAAAAGCGTCTGCGCTTCGTAGCCCCGGCGTGAATGCTGAGATCGGCTCGAGCAGGTCTTCCTGCTGATCGAGCGATGCGTGAGCCAACACGAACCCGGGCACGAGTGTGCCTTTGAACGTCCGCTTGTCGGCTCGTTCGCGGAGCTCGGCGGGGATCTCATCACCGACGTAGGCAACCTTGCCAGCGCGCAGAAACAGCGCGCCCGGTTCCAACACCAGATCAGGAGTCACGACGACGCGGTCGGCTTCGACGAGCACGTCCTGCGCTTGCGCAGTCCATGCGGTCAAGCACGCGACCGTCGCGGAGAAGAGGACTGTGCGGGAGGTGGTCATTGCTGATTGCTTTGCGTGAAGCCTTAACGTGCTCATTGCTTCTCGAATTGGGTGGTGCCAGCGGAAAGCACGCGCACAATGCGGCTGTCGCTTGAGAACAGCGGTCCGGACGTCACAACGAGGTCGGCGAGCTTGCCGACTTCCAGGGAACCGACTTTGCTTGCGACTCCCAAGATTTCGGCAGGCGTCAACGTCACCGCGCGCAGCGCGCTGGCTTCGTCCATGCCGTGACCCACGGCCCATGCGGCGAGCATCGGCAGGTCGCGCGCGGTGCGCACGCTGCCTGAAGCGAGTGCCACGGCGACGCCAGCGCGGTCGAGGCGCGCCGGCAGTTCGGCCTGCGGCATGTCGGCATCGCGGCCTTCGCGGAAGACTTCAGGAACCGGTCCGGCTGTGACGTCGGTGACGATCACCGGCACACCGCGGCGCGCGAGCTCGTCGGCCATCGGTGCTGCGCCGGTCGCGCGTTCGATGATGAGCGTCGCGATGTCCTTCTCTTTCTGCATCGCGAGTGCGGCACGAACTTCGTCGGTGCGCAGCGCTTCGATGCGCAATGCGAGCTTGCCGTCGAGCACGGCGAGCAGCGCGTCTTTGGCTGGGTCGCGGATCGGGGCCTTGGGGAATTTCGGCTTCTTGGGCGCTTCGTCCTTCTTGCCTTCCTTCTTGTCGCCCTTGGCGTCGTCGGCCTTCTTGGCGTCCTCGCCAGCGGCCTTTTTCTCGTCCTCGACGGGTTCTTTGCCGGGGGTGCGCGGCGCCGGAGTTTCCTTGGGCTTGTCTTCGGGGGTTTCCTTCGGCGGTGTTTCGTCGGGAGTCTGAGGGGTGCCGCGTCGTCCGCGGCCGCCGCGGCGACCACGACCGCCGGGGTCGGCTGCGGGAGTCTCCGCATTCTCTTCCCCTTCAGCCTTGGGCTTGTTGTCTTCGCCTTCCTTGTCCTTCTTGTCGCTGAAGTGTTCGAGGTACTTCTTGCGCTCCTCGTCGTACTTCTTGACGGCCTCTTCGTGCTTCTCGAAGCCCTCTTTGTACTTGTCGAGCCCGTCGAACGCCTTGGTGAATGCTTCGAGCTGCTTCTGACGCCGAAGCGGATGCGACGGTTGCGCACCGGAGGTCATGCGTGCTTGCACTGCGGATTCGCGCTGACCTTTGAAGAACGCGAAACCCGAACGCGCGTTGGGGCGCACGACGACGCCACGCCCGCGCCAAGCGCTCTCGGCGGGGCGGCCGACGAATGCTGTGGTGACGCCGTACTCGACGAGATTCTTCGAAGACTCGTTGAAGCGGTCGAGTCCATCGGCCAACACGGTGCCGGCGTTGCCGCTGCGGTCCTGTGCTGTAGCGATGTCGGTGTAGGCGTCGGTGAGTGCGTCGACGAACCCGGGGTAAACGTGGCCGTCCGGGTAGTTGAGGACTTCAGCGCCCGCGGGGATTTCGATGTCGTCGCTGGAGCCGACGGCTTCGATCTTCATGCCGCGAATCACCACGACGCCGTTTTTGATCGACGGGCCGGCGACGGGATGCACGGTGCCGGCGCGAACGACCACAACGGGGTCAGCCATCTCGCCAAGGTCGTCCTCTGGGGCTGCCGCGTTCTCAGCTTCGGCCGCTGGTGCGGCGTCGGCCTTGCCTTCTTCGGCGTTGGTCGCTTCGGCGGGAGGCGTGGGATCCGGGTCTTGGCCGACGAGCGGCGCTTGAAGCGCCAGACAGCTGACCGAGACAAGGGCGGAGAACAGGAAAGCTCTGGTGCGCATTGGGGGGAAGTCAGCAGGTTTGGGGACCGCGAATATGGCGATGCCTCGCGAGTCGGGGGGCGCGAGGCATACGGAACCCAAGAGGGGGAGCGCCAACCCTATTTGTCGGCACGTTGCGGGTCGACGGGTGGCCTTTGTTGCGGGTTTCCCCGGCCTTCCTGTCGAGCGGATGCGGTGGTAGCCCTCGCTTTGGCTAAGGTGCGCGCGTGCAACGCCTGGTGGAAGTTCGATTTGCCCCTTCGGGCCGTTTCGTCCTCGTACGACCCGGCGCCACGCTGCTGGCTGCCGCTGAGGCCGCTGGGGAAGACATATTGACCGGCTGCACCCGTGGAATGTGCGGGACAGACCCCGTGCGGGTGCTGCAGGGGGTCGAAGGACTCGTGCCGGCCGAAGATCACGAACGCGGAACTCTGGAGCGGATGGGGCTCGAGGAGGGCTATCGGCTGTGCTGTTCTGCGCGGGTGACCGATGGTGCGGCATGCGTCGAGGTTGAGGTCGGCGAGGTCTGATGGAGGTCGGTGGCGAGGCATTTCGCGCCCCGTGACAAGTTGGTCACGACGCCAAAACCGGCTTCGACAGTGGTGTGGCCGGGGCCCAGGTGCTCAGTTGGGGGAATGGTCAACCGCGAGGATGTGCAGCCTGATGATGGGATGGTGGGATCTGGTGGGGTGGATGTGAGTTC
>CBESZZ010000116.1:0-8939 GCA_965534055.1 uncultured bacterium
ATCGATGCCCCCGGACAGGAACGGAGCGAGGGGCACTGCCCCCATCAAACGCACCCGCACGGACTCGTCGAGCAACTCGAGCACTTCGCTCTCGAGTGCTGCGAGCGGCTTCTCGACGGGGTTGAACGACAGGTGCCAATACGCGTCGATGACCGGTCGATCCGCGGTCGCGTCGAGCTCCAACCGGTGCCCTGGCGGCAATGTGTGCAAGCCCTCGAACGCCGTGTCTGGATCCGGCACGTAGCGCAACGCGAAGAACTGCGCGATGGCGTGCGGTGCAAGCGCTGGCGTCTCGCCCATGCCGGCAAGCAGTCCCTTCACCTCAGAAGCGAACGCGAACGTGCCTTGGGCCATGGACCAGAACAACGGCTTTTTGCCGAGCCGATCCCGCGCCGCGAACAACGTGCCCTTGCGTCGGTCCACGATGACGAACGCGAACATTCCGCGTAGCCGTTCAGGAAGCTCACGCCCCCAAGCCCGGTAGCCGTGCAGCAGCACCTCGGTGTCGCCGCCCGTTCGAAACACCACGCCCGATGCTTCGAGCTCGGCGCGCAGCTCCAGGTAGTTGTAGATCTCACCGTTGAAGGTCAGCCACAGCGAGTCATCCTCTAGCCCCATCGGCTGCGAGCTGCCCGCGATGTCCACGATCGAAAGGCGACGATGTCCAAGTGCGAACCCCGGACCGCTGTGCACACCCGCGCCGTCCGGCCCACGGTGCTCCAACGCAGCCGTCATGGCCTCGACGGCTCGACGCTGTGTCGCTTCGAAACCCGCCGCGACATCACTGGAGCCTCCACCATTGCCTCGGTTGGCGATGGCAAGTGCGCCCGTGAACATGCCTGCGATGCCACACATCAGCGAGCCCCCTGACCGGTTGGACCAAAGCCTGAGTCACGCTGCATCTGCGCCCTCGACCAAACAGGTGATGGACGCGGGTTCGGGCCAGAACCGTCAGTTCCAGAGCCTCCAGCTCGCCGTGCGCCCGATCGACGTCGAATCGTGATCCGTTGCCCCCCGGAGTTGTTCGCCTCATCGGACTGGAAACCAGTGACGCCTGGAGCTTGCAGGTACGCGCGCGTGCCGATGAACACCGTGCAGCTCACCAGCGCGAACAGGTGGTAGATCAGGTCGAAGTGACCGCGGTTCAAGAACATCGCACCGATCATGAATCCGAACGTCGAGGCTTCGAGACCCCGCGCATAGCAGCCAAGCCAATGCAGGTCGGGCCGACGCTTCGAGAGCCGCATCATACGGTTGCAGGCGAAGAACACCGACGACAGCAGCAGCAGATAGATGACGAACGCGGGAGTCCCGCTTTCCGCCCAGATCTGCAGATACGAATTGTGCGCGACGTGGATCACGTGAGCCGTGGCCGCGTGCTCATCGATCGATAGTCGGTAGGACTGAAAGTTCCGCAACCCGACCCCGAGGATGGGATTGTCCCTCACCATCTCCAGTGCGATTCCCCATGCCCGGAAACGCGCGTCGACGGAGGAGTCCTCGTTGCCTTGGGCGGCGTCGGCGATCGTACTCAGTCGATCGGTCACGCTGGCCGGCGCAAACATCAAGAACATCACCGCCAAGACGCCGAACAGCATGGTCGCTTGGAACAGCTTGCCCGAACGCCACGCCAGCCAGAGAGTCGATCCGGCAAGCGCCAGGAACCCCCCTCGGGAGTGGGTGAGAATGATCGTGATGACAGTCAGACCGGCGATCATCAAAGTCGAACGCCGTACCCAGCGCTTCTTTTCGCTGTTCGCGAGCCAGAAGAGCAGCGGGATGTTCATCACCAAGGCCAACGCGAAGTCGTTGTTATCCTCCAGCATTCCACCGGGACCACGGATGATTGGGCTGCCGCCGGAGATGACCCCCATGATCCCGTTCTTGAATCCGTAGAAGCCCAAGCTCAGCGCGATCAACCACAGGATCATGCGCAGACGTTGTTTCGTGTCGACCAGCCCGGTCGTGAACGTCGCGATCAAGATGATCTTGATGAACTCTACGAAGTAGGTCACCGTGTTCTTGTCGTGCACCTTCGCGAACGCGAAGCTGATGCTGACCAAGAGCGCCAGCAGCACCATGCAGATGGTGCGGACATCGTGGTTCGCGAACTTCCGTCGCCCGCGTTCGTTGATGAACCAGCCGACCAGCATCACGATGCCGACGTAGAAGCTGAACCGCATGTCCCGGGCGAAACCCCAGCACAGATCCTGGGGCCGCATGTACGCAAGCCACGAGAACAGCATCAGCCCGGTAAAAGGCTTGCGGAACGCGGTCGGCAGCATGCCGAGCACGATCAAGAGAACGATGAAATCGCGCATGAGCCTGCGTGTCCCGTGCGTGGGCTACGCGGTCAGCGAACTTTGTCGCCCAGCACCATGTCCAGCACGCTGCGGACCGGGCCAGGGAGACGTGCGGAATCCACGTAGTAGATTACCAACACGCCCACAAACAGAAGGAGCAGACCGGCTGCGACAAGCGACACGCGTCGGCGGCTTGCCGCGGAGCGCTGACGCTGCTCTTCGGTCTCCATGTAGGCGAGCCCACCAAGCACCGGAATCGCCAGTGCACGCTGCACTTCATCGATGGTCTTGAACGTGCCTTGGAAGAAGTCGAACAGCAAGATCAAGCCAATCGCGATGCCCAGTCCAATGACGGAACCGATCAGTGCGACGATGGTGATGTTCGGCTCCGTCGGCGTCGGCGGCACCTGCGCTTCCCGAAGCGGCCGGATGGGATCCTCCCCACCGGTGCTCTCAGAGATCCGGCTTTGCTCCAACCGCCGCGACTCGAGGCTTTCGATTTCGGTTTCGGCGGCAAGGATGCGGCCCTGCATCTGCTCGAGCTCCGTTTGGAACCCAGGCATCTGTTGCAGGCGTTCCATCAGCACCGTGCGTTCGTTCTGACGAAGCTTGATCTTCTCGTTCGCGGCGAGGAGTTCGGCGTTGAGCTTTGAAATCTCGGTGCGAAGCGGGGTCAACGCTGGGTTCGGAATCGTCCGCGTCTCGCTAGACGAGACACCGTTCGACTCAAGCAACTCGAGTTTTTCGCGCAGCTCATCCACCACGCGCTTCCGCGTGGCGTACGAACGGTGCGGCGGATTGATCAGCGACAGGACCTTCTCGGCCTGGCCAAGTAGCAGCTTCGTTTCGAGGAACTGCCGCTGCGCGCCTGACAGCGCGCTGGGGTCGGTCAAGTCCGGCACAACCTCTTTGGGCATCGCCGCGTAGAGACCCTCTTGGTTGGAGATCTGCGCCTCCAACTCGATCTTGCGCTCGAGATGCCCCTTGAGCGACGAGTCGTTCTCGCGCAGCGACTGACTCACGGTCAGACGACCACGGAACTGGTCTTCGACGAGATCCGCCGGATCCAGACCGTGCTTCGTTTGGAAGTCTCCACGTAGCGCCAACAGCTCGTTCAACCGCTCGCGCGCCCCCACGATCTTCTCGCGCACGTTGCGCTGCTCGATCGCGGACTTGTCGCGGATCTCATCCATTCGGTCGGCCATCCACATGGCGCACAACCGGTTGAGGAATTCCGCGGAGCGCTGCCCGCGCGTGTCCCGGTAGACCACTGAAATGTGTGCCGACTGCCGGTTCTCCGTGGGGCTGCTCAGAACCACGGTCAGGCGATCGCGTACGTCTTCGACGTAGGTTGCCCACTCATCGGTGCCCCGGGCCGGCAATGGCCACCCAGTGGCGAGCAGCGTCTTCTCGACCGTGTGCGGAAGAGTGATCGGCGCGTTGCCAACTACCGCGGCCAACGGGTCGCGATTGCTGCCGGTGTTGGGGTCCAACACGTTGCCGTTGTACGTCAGCACCGTGTCCGCCACGAAGTAGCGCGGAATTAGGAAGGCAACGAGAGCCCCCACCAGCAGCCCCACAAGGCACGCTGGGATCACCTGCCAACGTCGCCTCTTGACGAGGTCGACGTAGCGCGACAGGGATACCTCGGGGACCTCGAGCTGCGACATTTAGAAGCGGAAGAAGAAGGGCAAGTTTTGCGATTTGCCGGTGACGACGTCGTAGCTCTGTCGCAACGTCGCCAAGCCCAGCAAGGACTGAACCACCGCATTCAACGGCGCGAGAATGCGCTCGATGAAGCGGGATATCGCACCGAGCACAGTCGGCGGCATGTAGATGAAGTCGTTGTTCTGGATGCGCAGGTTGTAAGTGGTGTCTCCGGTCCAGATCATTTCCCAGAAATTGATCGTCACCACTAGAGGGTTCTCGGCATCCGGGCGGATCAACTGGACCCTGCCAAGGTTCGCCAACGGCGTCCAACCAACGGATGAAACGGCCTCAATCAAGGTGAGATCGCCATTTCGCAGTGGCACTGGCCCCCGAAGGCTCATCTCACCGAACACGTAGAACTTCTTCCCGCTGTCACGAATCCGGGCCTGGATGTCGAGTTCGAAGGCAAACAGCGGCGACAGCAGGTTGCGCACCAAGCTGGAAAGTTCGCGCTCTGTGAGCCCCAAGACCGACACTGGTCCGATGTAAGGCACGAGAATCGTGCCATCCAGGTTCAATGCCTGAGGCTGCGTTAGCAGGTAGAGCTGGGCGGCATCGGGCTGCTGGTAAACGCCTGGATCGACGATGAACGCGACGAGATCGCCCGCCGTGACGAAGTTTTCTTCGGTGGCGACACCTTCGGCTCGGGACCCGAAGCCCTTCTCGTGCAGCATCGCTTGGATCCGTCGATGCTCGACGCCCCCACAGCTCGCCAAGAATCCCATGGCGAGAAGCACCATGGCAAACCAAGCCGCTCGGGAAGAGCGTTGCGGCGGTGTCCTGGGAGCCTGCGCGCAGTCACGACCGGACACACCCGGTTCAAAAACTGGGCGGTTGCAGGGGAGGCTGAAATGCTGGGGGAGTCCTACCAACGATCGGTCCTTTGGAGACGGGTCAGCGCACAGCGTAGGTGGGTCGCTCTGTAGGGCAAACCCGAAGCGTGGGCCTGGCACGCCGCTGCCACGGAGATCTCGCTCCTTTTGGGCACCCCAGTTCTATCGGGTGGATGCCTGAGGCGGCTGAAGCGCGAAGATCGCGCGATCAGGGATTCTCTGGTCGCCCCTGCCGGCACAGACCAAAAAAGCGCCCGCATCGCCGAGCGACACCTGCACGGTTGGCCGTCGTCGCCCCTACCGGTCGGTCCGCCGGTACTCGGTCGCGCGTCAGGGCACGCGGCCAGGACCAGGGATCAAGAGCAAGTCGTCATTTCTGAGGCCGACGGGCCCTGCCACCGATCATGAACGGCCGGCGTTCTCGTACTGCTGCTTGTAGTAGTCCTGGTAGGCACCGCTGCGAACCCGTTCCCACCAGTCGCGATTCTCGGCATACCAAGCCACGGTGTGAGCCAAACCCTTCTCAAAGGTCCAGCGCGGCTCCCAGCCCAGTTCATCCTTCGCCTTGGACGCATCGATTGCGTAGCGCAAGTCGTGGCCTGGGCGATCCTTCACGTATTCGATCAGGTCCTCGCCCTTGCCCAGCGCAGCGAGCAGCACCTTGACCACTTCGATGTTCTGACGTTCGGAGTTGCCACCCAAGTTGTAGACCTCGCCGGCCTTGCCCTTCTCGGCTGCGGCAAGCACCCCGCGGCAGTGGTCTTCCACGTGAATCCAGTCTCGGACGTTCTTGCCGTCGCCGTAGACGGGCAATTTTTTGCCCTCCGTGGCGTTCGCGATCATCAGAGGGATCAGCTTCTCGGGAAATTGGTACGGCCCGTAGTTGTTGGAGCATCGTGTGATCACGGCGTCCATCTTGTGGGTGTGAACACCCGCACGAACGAGCAGGTCGCTGCCGGTTTTGCTGGCCGAATACGGCGAGTTGGGTTGCAGCGGCGTGTCTTCCGTGAAGAGGCCAGTGTCCCCCAGGCTCCCGTAGACCTCGTCCGTACTCACGTGGACGAAGCGCCCCAGATCGTTGGCCCGCGAAGCATCGAGCAACACTTGCGTGCCCATCACGTTGGTGCGGACGAACTCGCTGGCATCCAGCACCGAACGGTCCACGTGGCTCTCGGCGGCAAAGTGCACCACCATCTCGGGCTTGTGGGCTTCGAACACGGCGAACATCGCGTCACGGTCGACGATGTCAGCCTTGACGAACGTGTAGCGCGGGTTGTCTTCGACGCCGGTCAGGTTCTCGAGGTTGCCGGCGTAGGTCAGCTTGTCGAGATTGACGACGTCATGCTTCGTCTCGTCCAGCACGAGACGCACGAAGTTGGAGCCGATGAAACCGGCGCCACCCGTCACGAGGATCTTGGTCACTGTTGTTCTGCCTTGAGGTAGCGATCCAACGCGTCTTCCCAAGTTGGCAAAGACGCACCGCGGATCGCGGTGAGTTTGTCGCAATCGAGCACCGACCACGCGGGCCGAGGCGCCGGCCGATCCAGCTCATCGCTGGACATCGTGCCAACCTCGACGTCCAAGCCCGCACCCGCCACGATGGCGACGGCAAACTCGTGCCACGTGCAGTGGCCGTCGTTGCTGGCGTGGTAGACGCCGGACTCGGCTTCGGGCGTCGTCGCCAAGTCGAGCAGAGCTTCCGCAAGGTCGACGGTGTAGGTCGGCGATCCGGTCTGGTCATCGACGACGCTGAGCGGTCCGCCTTCCCGCGCCTTGTTCAGGATCGCTGCGGGGAAGTTCTTCCCACCGGGCCCGAACACCCAGCTGGTGCGCACCACGAAACGCTGGGCTTCGCCGGGCGCGCAAAGCACAGCCTCTTCGCCGCGTAGCTTACTGTGGCCGTAGGCCGAGAGCGGCTGCGGCGTGTCGTCGGGCGCGTAGGGTCGGTCACCATCCCCCGCAAAAACGAAGTCGGTGCTCACGTAGACGAACACCGCACCGGCACTGGTGGCCTCGTAGGCCAGGTGGCCTGTGCCCTCGGCGTTGACCTCGTCGGCACGATCTGGATCCTCCTCGCAGGCATCGACATTGGTCCACGCAGCGCAGTGAACGACGATGTTCGGGGAGGTCTCAGTGACCGCTGCAGCACACGCTGCCGCGTCTTCGACGGCGAGATCCTTGTGCGTGCGGCCGTGCACTTTCATACCCCGCGCTTCCGCGGCTGCAACGACGGCTCGGCCGAGCTGCCCACCTGCGCCGGTGACGAGGATCGACTTGGGGACCTTGCGATTAGAAGCCACGTGTGCCTGTTTTTGCGGGTGCGGAATCGGCGTCAGGCGCCGGGGATATCCATGCGGTTCGCCCCGCCGTTCGCCACGAGCTCACTCGCGCGATGCAGCGATTCGAACGTTCCCGCATCCGTCCACCAGCCCTGCAGCGTGTCGCAGGTCATCTCACCGCGCTCGATGTACAGGTTGTTCACGTCGGTGATTTCTAGCTCGCCGCGATCCGAAGGCTTCAAGTCGCGGGCCATGTCGAACACCGTGTTGTCGTACATGTAGATGCCGATCACCGCCTTGTTGCTTTCAGGCGACTTGGGCTTCTCCACGATCTTGGACACCAAACCGTTCTCGACGTGAGCCACGCCGAAACGCTCGGGATCTTCGACCTCTTTCAGCAGGATCTTCGCGCCCTGACGGCCACTGCCGTAGCTCTGCTTACGGAAGTCATCGACCGCGTTCTTGATGTTGGCTTCGATGATGTTGTCACCCAAAACCACGGTGATCGGTTCGCCATCAGCGAAGTGCTCCGCCAACTTCAGCGCGTCGGCAATGCCGCCCTCGCCCTGCTGGTAGGTGTAGAACAGATCCTTCAGTCCGAAGTCACTGCCGTTGCCCAGGAGCTGCAGAAAGTGCCCGGCACTGTTGCCGCCGGTCACGATCATGATGTCCGTGATCCCCGCGTTCACTAAGCATTGAATCGGGTAGTAAACCATCGGCCGATCGAAGACCGGCAGAAGGTGCTTATTGGTCACCTTGGTGAGTGGGAACAGACGGCTGCCCAGTCCACCGGCGAGAACGACGCCTTTCATGAGTACTCGCTTCGATACCAGTCGTAGGTGCGGCGCAGGCCTTCCTCAAAGGAGACCTGCGGTGCGAAGCCGAACAATGCAGCCGCGTAGCTGCTGTCCGACTTGGAGTCGCGCACGTCCCCGTTACGGGTCGGGGCGAACTGCGGCTCCACTTTCGAGCCGGCATGCTCCTTCAAGATCCGCAGCAAGTCCAGGACAGTGTAGGAACCGCCGCAAGCCAAGTTGGCAACATGGCTGCCTTGGGTGTCCGCATCCATTGCCAATCCGAGGCCCCGGACGACATCTTCCACGTAGGTGAAGTCCCTGCTTTGCATCCCGTCACCGTCGACGCGAGGCACCGTTCCGCGGAGGAGCGAAAAGCAGAATGCGGCCACAACCCCGGAATAGGGGCTGTCCGGCACCTGCCGTGGGCCAAACACGTTGAAGAAGCGCGTGACCACCGTCGGCATGCCGTAGACCTTCGAGAACGACCGGCAGTAGAGCTCTCCGGCCAGTTTCGTGGCCGCATAGGGCGACAAGGGGTCTTCCCGCAGGCTTTCGACTTTGTACTCACAGTCCTGGTCGCCGTAGGCGGACGAGGAACCGGCGTAGACCACCTTGCACTCGTTGCGGCGAGCGGCATCGAGGACGACGGCCGCGCCAGTCACGTTGGCATCGTGGGACTCGACGGGCGCCTCCACGCTCCGAACCACCGACGGCAACGCGGCGATGTGAAACACGCCTTGCACATCTTGGATGGCTTTGGCCACCGCAGCCTCGTCCTGACAGCCGCCTTCGACGACCTCCAAGTCCCCAGCAAGGCCTTCAAGGTTCTTGCGAAGCCCCGTGCTGAAGTTGTCGAGCACCGTGACCTTCCGGTCGTTGCCCAGCAGATGATGAACCAGGTGCGATCCGATGAATCCCGCACCACCCGTAACCAAAAATCGTTTGCTCATGACAGTCTCCCCGCGGCAAGTTCCTCTCGATACCAACGGACAAAGCGCGTCAGCCCCTCGTCGAGGT
>CBESZZ010000117.1:0-8899 GCA_965534055.1 uncultured bacterium
GACGGGCAACAGCAACCCAATCGCGATCGCAACGAACACCGCTCCGTGAAAACCAATGCGCACGATGACGCGCTTGGACACGCGATACCAACGCCACTCCCACGGCTGCGCCCCGGGCAACACCCACGGGACAAGTGCATCCGCTTTGATCCGCGAAGTCAGCGGCGCGACGATGTCCGAACCACTCCTGGCCTCTTGCTGATCGTTCGCACCCGATCCGGCTGAGTCGGCCCGCACGACCACGTAGCCCATGAGTCGGCGCAAAAAGCTCTGTTCCAGCACGACACGCTGCACCTTGCGCCTTGGCAACGACGCGGAGCGCGTCGTGATCAGACCAAAACGCCGCAGCAGCACATTGTCTTTCAGCGTGAGCGTGAAGCGATGGAACCGCGCCATCTCCGCGACGATGGCCATGCCGATGCCCGTGGATAGAAACATCAACAGCAACAGCACGGACAGCAGCAGCAAGACCTGCCATGAGAACGAGCCCAACCAGGTGAAGAACGCACCCAGCACACCGCCGAGCGTGTCGACGAATTCAAATTCACCGGCGAACTGCAGCAGCGTGACCAAGCCGATCACCACGGGCGCAAGCCACCTGGCGGTGAGCCCTCGGAGCGCCAGCTCACCGGACGTCACGCGGTAGACCACCTCTTCCGGCTCTTCGGGGATCGCCGCAGCCTCGTTGGGGGCCCCGGTCGCGGCATCGATCGCCATCCCGGCGGTCCCGACTGTGCGCACACGGTGCAACACGGCCCGCAGCGCTTCCGCCTCGCGTCGCGCAAGCGAATCGAGCGTGACTTCAGCACCCTTGCCAGACGCGGTTTCGACCTTCACCACGACGAGTCCAAAGAAGCGGCGAACCAACGTCGATTCGAAACTCAGGTCCTGGATGCGGTTGACGGGGATCCGGCGCTCTTGGCGATGGAGCAGGCCCTCGCGGGTGACGAGTTCTTCGTCGTTGAGCACGTACTGGAACGTGAGGTAGCGAATCAGCCCCCACGCCATGATGAACAGGAAGATCGCCCCCGCGACAATCAGCAGCGTCATGCCCTCAGCGGCGAACGAAAGCGCTACGGGCAAGATCATCGATCTCAACCCATCTAGAAACCGCAGGAACAGAATCCCGGGATGCAAATGACCGGATGCGAGCACGCGAGGTTCCGTGCGCTCCGGCTCGCTCGGTTCAAACGGCGTCTCCGACGCTTCAGGTGGCGGCTCAGAGAACGTCATCGCCTCGAGCTGCGAGGATCTGGTCGCGAAGCGGTTCGGCGACGGAGACGCGCAAGCCAGGCACGCGGAAAGCGGACCCTTCGTTGCCAGCCGTGAAGACCACGAGAGTTGCCAAGCCGAACAGTCGTTCGATCGGCCCTCGCGATAGGTCGACGTGCTGCAACCGGTTGATCGGAATGGTGCGCTCTTCGTGGAAGAAGATCCCGTAGCGCATGCGCAGCAGCTCTGGATCGACGCGGTAGCGCCACCGCGCATAGGCCAACGCCGGAGAGACCAACGCCCACACCAGCATGACTCCGGTCAACACCAAGACCGCGACGCGCAGGATCTGAATCCACGTGGTCGCCGGCTCATCTCCAATGTTGTACGCCACGACAATGAGCAGCGCGCCCATGATGAGGCTGCTGAAGAGCCCACTCACCAACCAGTAGGTCACGACGCGTCGATCGAGCATGTGCATCGGCCCATCAGCCGATGCTTCCATCCCCGACTCCGCTCTGAAATCAGGGGGTCGTTCGGGCTGCGGAGTGCCTAGCCCGGGATCATTCGGTCCGGGCTCTGGTGGCTCAGGAGGCTCGGTTGGACTCGTGGTCATGACCGGATATGGGCTCTGTTCGGGCGGTGCGAAGCAACAACTGCGCTCGGAAGTATGCGCTTCGAACGCCCCGACAAAAGGGCCCAACCGGCTTTGCGTCGTGCGGCACGCCCGCCTCTGGCGTACGCTGACTCACGCCATGGCCAAAGGTCCCCGCGTTCGCCGCAACAACCGCAAGTACCACGACCGCGTCGCCGGTCGGTACGATCGCATCTACGACAACGCCTACTGGCGGTTCTACCGCGATCTGTCTTGGCGGCATCTCAAGCCCTGGATTCCAGAACATCGGCCGGCTCGCGGCGCGGACTTGGGCTGCGGCACCGGCTGGTTTGGGTGCCGCATGATGAAGGCCGGCCTCGATTGCGTCTTCGTCGACCCAAGCGGCAAGATGATCGCACGGGCGCAGGACGCAGCGGCCACGGAGACCAAACGCGGCGTGCAGGCACAGTTTGTTCCGGCCGGCCTCGAGGACCTGTCGGACATCCCCGATGCGAGCCTGGACTTCGCCACCGGCCAAGGCGATCCGCTTGGATTCTGTGAGAGCCCCAAGCGCGCGCTCGATGAGCTGGCCCGCGTGATGAAACCAGGTGGAGCGTTGGTGCTGTCCGTGGACAGCCGAGTCGGCGGCGTGCGCAGCCTGCTGGATCGCAAGGAGAGCAAGTCGCTGAACCAGGCCATGGATCTGCTGCGCACCGGGCGGACGGAGTGGCTCGCTGAACGCACCGAAGAACGCTTCCCGATGAAGATGTTCCTGCCCGAGGAACTGGAGTCACTGCTGACGAAGACTGGCTTCCAGCCGCGTTCACGCATCGGAAAAACGTGCCTGGTCCAGCGCCGCCACGCCGACGACCTGGAAGATCCCGAAACCCGCAAGCGGTGGATGGCCGCTGAGGAAAAGGTCCACGGCGACCCGGCGTGGTTCGCACTCGCGAGCCACTTCCAGGTCGTCGCCGTCCGAGGTTAGGACCCAAGAAGCGCGAAGGGCATCACACCGTGCCCGCCGCGCGTCAGGCCGAGGCCACTCAGGACTCTGGCCGTCCCGCCGAAGCGAAGCGACCGAAGATTGCGAGCAGCAAGACAACGGCCACCAGGGGCAGGATCCACGTCGCGGTCTCCCCAAACCCTGATGTGTCGAATCCCGCGATCCGGCCACCTCCACTGACCGAGATGTAGAGCGCCAACAGAACCCCTGTCAGGCCTGCACCACCCACCAGGCCTGCGCCGAACAGCACGCCGCGTTCGCGGCGCTGCTCGGCGACAGCTTCGGTCTTGTTGCGGCACAACCACCAGCGAAGCAGGCCACCGAGGAACACAGGGCTCATCGTGTCGAGCGGCAGATAGACGCCAACCGCGAATGCCAACACAGGCAGATTGAAGCAGGTAACGACCGCGGCGATCGCCGCACCGATACCGACCAAAGTCCAAGGCAGGTTTTGATCAATCACGCCGTCGACCACGAGCTTCGCCAGCGTCGCCTGCGGCGCCGGGAGTTCCGCGCCACCCAGCCCGCCAGGCACGTTGCTGTCGAGCAGCAGCACCACCCAGGCAACCACTCCAGCGGATGTGACCACACCTAGGAGTTCGCCCAGCTGCTGACGCCGCGGCGTCGCACCAAGAATGAATCCTGTCTTCAAGTCCTGCGAGGTATCACCAGCGATTGACGCGGCGATGCACACCGCCGTGCCCACCATGAGTGCAGTCGCCTTGCCCGCGGTGTCGGTGAATCCAAACGCCCAAAACAGCACGCCGGTGCCGAGCAGCGTGGCGATGGTCATGCCGGACGTTGGGTTAGACGTCACGCCGACCAAACCCACGATGCGCGAACTCACTGTGACGAAGAAGAACGCAAACACGCCGACTAGACCGGCAGCGATGATGCGCGCTGCGCTGGATTCCAGTGCGCCAAGCACACCAGGAGCCACGGCCAGAACGACCAGCACGGCAAGAAAGACGCTGCCGACAAACACGATCGGCAGGTCCCTACCTGTGCGGCCACCAGGCATCACTGGCGCCGCGCCCTTGCGCATCGGCGGAGGACAAACGCCTCCAACCTCATCGCCGCCACTGGGAGATGCACCGGTTGAATCAGCGTCCGCATTCGTTCCGGCAAGGTTTCCCAAACCGGTACGGAACGACTCCACCATCACGGGCAACGACTTGATCAACGTGACGATGCCGCCGAACGCCACGGCGCCGGCACCGATGTAGCGGATGTAGCGGTTCCACAGTTCGCCCGTGGACATGTCGCGAATGAGCTTCTCCTGCTCTGGATAGAACGGTGCGACGAGATCATCCCCCCACCACGCGATCGCGGGGATCAACACGAGCGAAGCGAGTAAGCCACCCGCAACCATCACGCTCGCCACCCGAATGCCCAGGATCCAACCCACGCCGAACAGCGCTGGAGAAACCCCGACGGCGAGCTCGGCACGACCGCCAAGCGCGACGGCGAACGATCCCTTCACCAACTTCGCACCCGACACGAGTAACTTAAACAACATGCCGACGCCGATCCCCCAGAACACACCCGACGCCTGCTTGCCGCCGGAGTCCGCGGCAACGAGCACTTCGGCGCACGCCATGCCTTCGGGATAGGGCAACTTGCCGTGTTCCCGTTCGATCAGGAAGCGCCGCAGCGGCACCATGGCGAGCACGCCGAGCAGACCACCGCTCATGGCCAGGAGCGTGATCTGCAGCCACGCGGTGTCGATGCCCCACATGAACAACGCAGGGATCGTGAACAGCACACCCGATGCAACCGAGCTACTGGCCGAGCCAATCGTTTGCGAGAGGTTGGCTTCGAGCAGCCCCGGCTTGCGACGCAGAGCTTTAAAGGCAACCACCGTGAGCACAGCAACCGGAATGGACGTGCTGATTGTCAAACCCGACTTCAATCCCAAGTAGGTGTTGGCTGCGCCGAACAACGCCCCGAGCAAGATGCCGAGGATGACAGCAGGCACCGTCAACTCCCGCGGGTGCGCTACTTCGTCGCCAATCAGCGGCTGGTAGGGCCTGCCGGGGACCGGTTCATAGGCGTCTTTCGGGAGCTTCCGCGGTTGGGTCGGTTCCATGCGGAACGCATTCATCCCGCGGATCGTCGCCCAGCGCAAGCTTGGGCAGCTCCGATCACGTGTTGAGGAGCTTGAACGCGCTCAGCGGCGCCCGAGCCAATCGACTTTCATGATGGGCAAGCCTGGCCAAGTCACGCCGCCGAGCACGTTGGGGATGAAGCTTCCATCCCGGTTGACCGTCAGCTGCGCCTTCGCCTTCTTGACCTTGTCCCGGACCAACAGCATTCCTTCAATGACCGAATTCTCAGCCTCGGTGGCTTCCAGCGCAAAAACCACCCCTTGAACCGTCGAATCCTTCAGCTCAAGGCCGATCTCCGGACCGAGAAAAGCCAGGTTGCCCAGTTCAGCCGGCCCCGGCTGGATCAAACAGGTATCGATCACGACGTGCGGATGCCCTCCCGCCCCGGTCGGAGGGTGAACCACAATCGCACCGTTGATTGTGGCATTGGAGATCCTCAGCTCTTCGCCCCCACCGAGCGTCACCAGGACGACGCCATCCAGGGTCACGTTGCTAATCTGCGTCGTCCCAGAGTAGCGATGCACAGTCACGCCGGGCATCGTCTCGAACAGGAACGTGTCGACGACAGGTTCGGCAATCGGCGAAACGTCATACTGAATCGCACCGTTCCGCTGTTGAATGAGTTTCGGATCAATCGTCGGAGAGATTACGAAGTCGAGATCGCCATCGACATCCATTGGTTCTCTTGAATTGTTCTTGATCGGCTCCGACGCGCGGCCCAGGTAAGCCCGGCCGATGACGTTAAACGGTGCATCTAGTTCGTTGCTGCCGTTGAACGACATGAATGCATAGCCCGGCGCGGGAAAACTCCGCGTGACGTCCGCTTCGAGAACCACCGCAACACCCCCGACGCGACCTTCGGAGATCACGTTGGGCGAAGCACCAGCAACGATCTCGACCCGGGCTCCATAACCTTCACCAAGCCGAACGTTTTGCACGTGGGCACCGCTGCCCTGCGCTTCGATCCATGCCGTCGCCCACTCGACTCCAGACGCTGCCGCACGCTCGGCGCGCTCGAGGTCAAACGCCGTTGCGCGCGCCCGAATGGAAATTTCGGATGTCTGCAGAAGCGAGATGGCTAGCAGGCTCATCGTGGTGCTCAACAGGAGCACGACCAGAAGCACCGTGCCGGATTGGTTGCGACCTGACGTCATGTGATGCACCTAGATCCGACGCCGTCGCAAGGTCGATCAATCGCGGCCCCCGCCATTCCCTCTCGCCCCAAGTCACAGCAAGTCCGAGGCCCAATTCTGCCGATCAGACGAAGGTGGCCATCCAACCGTTTCAGCCTTCCAGACAACCCAAACGATCCAGCGAAGCCAATCGCTCGGACGGCGGTTTCAGCCTGATCGACCTGCTCTTGGCGGTCACGATTCTGGGCATCCTGACGTCCGCCGCGACTCTCTCGTTCGACACCAGCGGCATGGCTCTGGAAGCGGCCGTGCGGGCAGTTGTTGCCGATGCGGCTGAGGCGCAGCAGCTTGCGATCCAAACGCGCCAAACGGTCGGACTTCGTTTCGACATAGCAAGCAACAGCTACTGGTTCGTGCTCGGTAGCGGCCAAACACCCAAGCAAGCTGAGACGAGTCTGCGCACTGATCCGAACTTGTCCGTGGCCGAAGCCGGGCGCCTGCTCGACGCGCGCGCCGATGGCGACCCCAAGGTGGTGGGTGCCACGTTGACTTACGTTGCGTTCGGCTCCAATCAGGATCTTCTGTTCGATCCCGACGGTTCGCCACAGCTCAACGGCTTGATCATTCTTCAAGGTGGGAACCAGTCGTTGCGCATTCGAGTGCGCGCGGGCTCGGGTCGCATCGTAGTGACTCAGCCGTAGAGACTTCATCAGGTTGACTCTCCGAGAATCACCGATCGAGCTACGACCGCTGTTCGCGACATTGTTCGCAATCCAGCCTCGGTTTGAAATCCAACAGTGATCTTGAGACCGATGAAACGCGCATCCCCCGGATCGTAAATCGGCACCCAAGTAACTCCGGCAATTCCCTGCACCAGAGCCGTGGTGCGGTAGTCGGTATCCAAAAGGTAGCCGCGATCTGACATGCGCGACGACGAGAAGGTATCGATGCTCGCGAAGAACGCGATTGCCCGCGCGCCAAGGCTCGACGATGAATTGAACTCGTGAAGCTCCTTGCCATCTGCGGTGGCTTCGAAGATCGAGTACCGGCCATCACCTCTCGCAACGGTGACTCGCTTGCCAGCCAGCATGAGTCCGTTCGCGTCGCGAATCTCCCGGGTGATGGCTCGAAGCGCCCTCTGGACTCCTGACGTAAGTTCGAACGTCTGCGTCGTCGCGGAATTTGCATCAGCAATCGTTTGCAGCGTCGCAAGCGAGCCCGTGAGTACGATCGCCGCAATGGACATCGCAAGCAGCAGCTCCAACAGCATCATTCCGGACTGCGAGCGCATCAGGGTCCCGCCTTGCGCCAGAACAAGAACGCTTCACGGGCCATCTCATTGCCACCTCGAGCGACAACAATCGTCAATCGAATCAACGAACCCGTGCCCGGTGCGACCAAAGTGGCCGGGCTCGCTACATCCACGGATTCCACCACGAACGTGCGCCGATAATCGGAGAAAGAAGCCGACGTACGATCCACAACAGGCCACTCAGTGAATCCAGACAAATCGTCGAGATCATCGAATGAATCGCGATCCTCGCCGCTCTCCGGGCCGATCGCCACGAGTTGCGTGGGTTCAATCCGATCAAGAATCTGTGCCCACACGCGACCGTCCTGCACCAGATACTGTGCCGTATCAAACCACTCCGCATCGACGCTCGTCCGTCGAGTGTTCACCAGCGCATAGCTCGCGCTTGCCGCAGAGAGCGCAAGGATCACGACCGCGATCAGCACTTCGACGTATGTGAATCCAGCGGTGAGGTTCGAGCCACGCACTAGGAAACGCTCGTTCGATCCAGTTGCGGAACCGTGACGGTGAAGACGGTCCCACGTGGGACTCGATCGCGGAACGCGATGGTTCCGCCCACCCGCTCCACAATTGCAGCAGCCATCGCCAGTCCGATGCCAACGCCGGGCACGTTCCCAGTGAAGTTGTCTTCGGGCTGATGGAACGACGAGAACACCTTTTCGCGATCACGCGCTGCGATCCCCGGTCCCAGGTCCTCAACTTCCACCACCAACTTGGCGTTGTGGTTCAAGCGAGAGGTGACGCGAACCCATGGATCGTCTGCCGGCCCAAACTTAACGGCATTCTCAATGAGGTTCTCAAGCACGATGCGCAGGAGTGCTGCTGGAATCGAAAGCGAAACTTCATCGTCCGCGAGATCCCATTCCATGCGCAATCCACGGTGACCGAAGCGCTGAGCCGTTTCCTCCTGCAGGCTTGGAGCAATCTCACAAAGCGAAGATTCACCGCGCGTGGACCACGAGCCCTCCAAGACTTCGGAGAAAAGTAGAAGTCGGTTGACCAACACTTCCAGCTCTCTGGTGCGCTGGCTGACTTCAGTCACAAACTCTCCCCGCTCCACCACGCCCATCGTCTCTTCCTCCATGAGCATCAGAGCGCCGAGAATCGCCGTGATCGGCGTCCTAAACTTGTGCGACAGCAGCGAGACGAAGTCTCGTTTCAGCCGTTCCTCGCGCCGTTGCTCGGTCAGGTCGCGCAGTGCGATAATGACGTTGACAAGTTCTCCCTGCCCATCGCGAACGGATTTCGCAACGACGCTGACGATGCGCGGCTCGCCATCGCATTGGAACGTGACCTCGTCGCGAAAATCTCCGACGAGCAACGACGAGTAGTCGATCTCCGCCGTTTCGAAGGCAGCCGTCAGGCGCGCGAAAGGCTCGCCGACCCTCTCGTCGACTCCGCAAAGGCACCTCGCTGCTGGGTTGCACAGCTGTGTCGATCCATTGGCATCCAGGACGATGATCCCTTCGCTGTGCTGATCGATGATCGAGCGCAACTTGCGGCGTTCGATCTCCACGTCGCGATAGTAGATCGCGC
>CBESZZ010000118.1:0-8893 GCA_965534055.1 uncultured bacterium
ACCGGGACTGGATGGTGCGATGGCGTTCGTGGCATCGACCGGGCTCGTACTCATGTTCGAAGCGGCGACCGGCAACACGTGGAGCTACGACGGTTCGGCGTGGTCCACGGTTGCGACCACCGGCCCTGGAATCCGCTATGGAGCGAAGATGGTTCACGACTCGGGACGGGATCGGGTCGTGCTGCACGGTGGTGACGATTCCTTAAGCTTCACGCCGATCACTTTCACCGACACCTGGGAGTGGGATGGTGCTGTTTGGAGTCAGGTGAGCACGACGGGGCCAAGCATTGCGCGCTACGCGATGACCTATGACATCGGTCGGGGTCACATGCTCGTCTACGGAGGCGGTGTGGGTTTCGGTAGCACGGTGCCGCGAAGAGACACGTGGTCGTGGGATGGGCAGACGTGGACCCAGCTGGCAACCACTGGGCCCATGGGATGGCGGGGGTCGTTGGCCTATGAGATCTTCACGGGGCGGTCGCTGCTCGCCGTGGAATCGCCAGTTTTCTTCTTACCGGGGGAAACCTGGGAATGGGACGGTCTGACTTGGACGCAGAAGCCGATGAGCTTCAGCAGCATGAATCTCTTCGCCCTCGTGCATCATCCGGTCCGTCAGGAGTTCGTCGGCATCTCGAGCGGCGTCACTCTTCTCTACGACGGGACGAGTTGGACGAGATGGAGCGAGGCGGTGGACGGAAGTCGGTTCGCCACGGTCGCGGAAGACACGCTTCGTCGCCGAATCGTCGCCATCGAACGGGTTGGAAGGACGTTTGAGTGGGACGGATCGCGGTGGCTCGCAGGACCGCTGGGACCTGCACTAGACACGATGGCGGCCGCGTTCGATCCGAACCGTGGCGTTGTTGTTGTGCTCGCTGGTCAGTTTTCGGGCTTCGGGGAACTCTGGGAGTACAACGGGACTTGGACGCAGCGCTCGACGTCCCTGCCATTTCAGCTAAGGGGTTTGGCCATGGCCACGGAACCTGTCACCGGCCAAGCAATGGTCTTCGGGGGCAACAACAACAATGTCCTGGACGGCAACACGCGGCTCTGGGACGGGACTCAGTGGAGCACGGTGGCTTCCACCGGTCCGACCCCTCGGACTGTCGCCGCCATGGCCACGGACCGCGCCCGCGGGAGAGTCGTGCTGTTCGGAGGGGCCACCAACTCCGGCGATCTGGCTGATACGTGGGAATGGGATGGATCCTCCTGGTCGCTCGTCGCGACTTCTGGCCCTCCCGCCCGGCGGCTGCACGTCATGGCCTACGATGCCCAACGCCGACGCGTTGTGATGCACGGCGGCGTGGGCAGTGTGGGGCTCGATGACGTGTGGGAATGGGACGGTCAAACTTGGACCCAGTTGCCCTCCCCTGGGCCGGCGCAGTTCCGTTTCAAACTCGCGTACAGCGAATCTGAAGGTCGCGTGCTGCTGTTGGCCCGGGAGAATCAGCAACTCGTGTTGGACACGGTCGGTGTCGGCTGTGCTGGTTCCGTCGGCGTGCCGAGCATCACCCTCAACGAGGCGCGACCGGCGCCGGGCGATGTGCTGACGATGAGCGTCGCTGCACTCGCTCCCAGCGTGAACGTGGTCTTGTTCGTCTTGGGCACCGAGGTCTTGGCTCCGAGCCTGCCGCTGCGCAGCTTCGGACTACCAGGCTGCACCCTGGACGTGCAACCGGCTGCGTCGCTGATCATCGGTGCAAACGGCGGATCCGCGCAGCTCTCGGTTTCGATTCCCAATGATCCTGCACTGATCGGGGCTTCGCTCGTGGTGCAAGGCGCCGCGTTCGAGCCGGGCGTCAATGCCGCGGGTCTCGTCCTGTCGCCGGCAGCGGTGGCGGTTGTACGCTGAGCTGGGCCAGCGACCGAGCCGTCACTCAGAGGAAGCTGACATCGGTCGACGCGACTTGTGGCTGTTTGGCCAAGCTCGGTCTTAGCCAGTCTGGTCGAACTGCAGGTGCGCCCAGGTTGGGGCGGCGAATAAGGGTGCCGCGTGTTTCGGCGTGAAGCCAAGCTCCCCTGCGCGCACCAAGTCTCGGACGGCTTCTTGGCTGATCCACAACTGGGAGCGACGTCGCTCGGCCGACTTGGGCAATGTTGATCCGGTTGAGTTCGAAGCGAGCATCCAGAAGCTTACGGCTATGGTGGTTGCGCATTTGACTGTTCATCCAAGTTGGGGGGGGGGAAGACGGCCCACTCAAGATTGACCGCAACTAGCCAACGTCTCCGAATCAATGTTGTCCATGCTCCGAAACCTCTGCTTGTTCGTTCTGTTCGTGCGCGCATTGGTGTGTCAGGAGTCATCCCGTCAACACACGATGGAATCTCTTGCGCCTTCTAACCATGACTGCGAAATCGTGCTGAACGTCGCAGCGGTTTTGAATTCCGGGTTGAACCTGCAGGCGATGCGCCTTGACACATTTGCGGAGCGAGTGCAGCAACGGATCGGCTTGAAGTTGGAAGCGATTCGCGAGGTGCGGTGGTACACGACCGGCCTCTTGAAGTCGAACGTTCTTCTCGGTGCTGAAGTTCTGATCGTCGAGGGTCACTCCGAGTTGAAACTTCACCCGCCCGAGGGCTATGCACGAGGTGAGTTGAGCGGTTGCGGTGCCTTCTTGCCGAAAGATGGCTCGGGCGATCGAGATCGTGTCTACGTTCTTGCTTCGCCTCAATTGATGGTCCATGGCGGCCGTTTGGACGTGCAACGATTGCTTGAGAGAGGCTCCGAGTCGAAGTCCCGGAACCCGCTTCCAATGGATCTGATCGGCGAGGATGACGCGCTGCTCAGGATCACGTCGCGTCTGAATCCGGCCATGTTCTCCGAGTCGCGCTTCGGGGCATCATCGAAACTCACACCTCCCAAGGTTGGCGCGTTGAACATTGTCGCGAAAGTCCAGGAGGACGGTACCTCCCTATTCTACCTGAACGGCGCAATGCAATTCACGGAAGCGAGGGACAGTCTGCAGCGAGTCGCTGCGTTGGCGGATTGGGTCCACGGCTCCGATCAGCTTTCCACCGTTCTTGGTCGTCGCGCTACGTTTGGCGTCTCTGTCGTTGCCGAGAAGGTTTCTGGCAAGTTCGATCTTGGAAGCGCAAGAGAGCTTGAGTCGCTCGTTGCTGCGGTGCTGGTCAATCAGATTCCCGCCGCGGTCGTTCGTGCAAAAACAAGATTGGCCGTGACCGTTTTGCGGGGCATCCATGAAGCCGCAGAGATGTTCCAGTTGATGAACGCGCAAACCGAACTGACGAGTCTCCGTCAGCTCACTGTGCCAGATGAGAGGGGCAAGCGATGGCTGATTACTTCATCGGATCCGCCGCAAGATCCATGGGGCCACGCCTATGTGCTGCGCAAGGCAGCGACCGGCCAAGTAGAGGTCCTGTCGGCAGGCCCCGACGGCGTGCTCGGTACTGACGACGACCTCGTCCATCCGTCGCCACGTCGTTGATCGGATCGCGGGGAGCGGTTCCAGAGAACGCGTTTCAAGGGGCAGGTTGCGTACGGTGCCAGGACAAGGAACTGCACATTCAAACAGGGCCGTGGACCTTGAACTCTTCGTATGGCTGCAAGTCTGTCGACTGTTCGGGTTCGCCATCGCATTCGGAGGGCGCCGACAAAGACGCGTCTTTCGATGTGACGCCTCGGGGCTGGTTGTAGGTTTGTGGTGCAATGATTCGCACCTAAGGCGGCTATCGGCTTCTCCGCTGGGTCAATTCGTTCGTTGATCGCAGTGGGGAAACGTTGTTCGTGCTTCGAAGACGAAGTTTATTGTCAAGGCACCCCACGGTCCCCACTCGACCCTCGGCGACGCCATTGGCACTGTGGTTCGGAAACGACTACAAGATGGTGTATTCGCTCCCGTCATTGAACGACGCCCACGCCATCGAACTATGAATTGCATCTCTCGAATTCCCGTCTCCGTTTCGTGTCTGGTCGCTGCCTCGGCCTCCACGTTGGCTCAAGCGACGCTGGTGTGTCCGCCGTCTGAGATTGTTGGCAGGGTGCAGCGCGATCTAAGCGATCCTGCCAATTTCGGCACGGCCGGACTTTTGTCGATCCAGTTTCTGCCGACGGGGACGCCAGACGTCTACGAAGTCTTTGCTACCTCCATGTCGGGTTTGCCCCTCAGCGGTTTCATTGACCAGACGACCAATGTGTTTACTCCAAATAACGTGTTGGCCGGCTTGGGTTCCCTGCTCTACCCGCGAGCGATGCCCGGCGGCAAGACCGTGGTCTATCAGGCGGGGCAACAGTTGAGACTTGCGCACCGTCCGGCTCGAGGACTGCCCTTCGGCGGCAGCACGGTCGTCGTGGATGGAAACGGAGCGCCCTACACCAATGTTAGCGTTCACTATCCATACCTAGACGAGCAAGGCGTTCCGCGCTTGATGAATCTCCCGACAACCGATGCCTCCGTTCGCATCGAGATCGATCCGGTCAGCCCGCAGTTTGGGTCCACTTCCGACCCGCAAAGCTACGTTGCGCTCAGTTCGATACCCACCCAGCTTCCGCCCTCGCTTCTCCTCCTTCTGCCGGGTCTTCCGCTGGCAGGCGACGACGGCCGGGCGATCGGGGTTCTTGTGCGTTGGCTAGCGTCCACTGGCGGCAGTTTCAGACGAAGCGTCACCTGGTTCCAGCCGGACATGAACGATGGTCCGAAGTCCCCGATCACCGAGTACACACGGGGTGCGTTCGGTGGCTGCTGGTTTACGGGCAATTTGCTTTCTCCTCCGAACCACGAACAAGATTTTGTTGCCCTCCCGAACCAATCCCTGAGCGCGAATGCCGGCGGGCGCCTGCAAGTGCTCGGCGGGCGTTGTCCGGGCGGAAGCTCAGGATTCGCTGCGTTGTTCTTCGGGCAGGTGCTGCCGGGTCCGCTCGCAACTCCATTCGGGATGCTGTGCGTGGACAGCACGGGCGGCGTGACTCCGGCGTTTGCCATCGATGGCACGTATGCCAGCGGTGGAATCTCCTTCCCACCTCTGCCTGCGGCGCTCGTGGGTCTTTCGATTTCGATGCAAGCGGTGAGCATTGCGACCTGTGTGCCGACTCCCGCCTTCTACATGAGCAACGAGGCGACGTTGACGATTCGGCCTTAGCTTTCGACAACTTGAGATCAGCCGGCCCGGGAAAGTGTGAGGTCGGCTGCAGTGGAAGAGCGTCTCCGACATGCTAATCTGGGGCCATGTCGATCAGCAGGGGTGGATTCTTCGGTCTTTCATGGATCGCTTGGATTGGCGGAGTCGCCTTCATCGGTGGCTTGCTGCTGCTTTGCGTCTATTGGGGTGCGTTGACTCTTGCCTGTGCGGAACTCGCGCATATTGCAGGTGTGTTCGGTTGGGGGGTGCTTGTGGTCCTGGTCGGACTCTTCTTCCTGCACGTCTACGTCGAGTCCGGTCCAGAACGAGGTGGAAACGTCGAGTCTGATCCAAAGCGACGCAGAAAGAGGCCCGCTCGCGCAGTGCTCTTCGGGGGGGTGGTCGTCGCTCTGGGGTTCAATCTCGCGACCGGCATCGGTGCCAATCGCTTGGAGCGCTATTTGGAGAAGCACAAGCAGCGGGGAGTGGAGGCCTACCGCAACCACGACCTCGCCAAGCTGACCGGGCAGTCGATTCGCATCGGGCTGCTGCAATTCCTCGAGCCCAACACCGCTGACATGTCAGATCGAGATCAAGTCTGCATCGCGCAGTTGGCGTCCACCGCACCAGAGCGATGGTTGGAGTTGATCGACAGTGGTCGGAAAGGGCCGGATACGATGGCAGCCCAGGCATTGAGCGAAGACGTGGTTTCGCTGATTGAAGCGCCGAGTCAGGAAGTGTTGGGCGCGGCGTTTTGGCAGCAGCGCCTTTCGGAGTGGCAAGGCCCGGAGGAGGATGGGGGTGTCCTGAGCAAGGGCGTGCGGTGGGGGGCGGCAGAATCCGTGGCAAGAAACTTCGGCACGACGGTTCGTGAACTCCTGAAAGCTGACTTCGCCGGCAATGGGCAGGCGTGGGCGGCGACGCAATTGGAGATCAACCGGGAAGCTCTCCAACGCCTCGCAAGCATTGCTGAAAGGATCGAAGCGAACCACCAGGCCGTGCTTGACGGGCAGGAGAAGATTCGAATGGAAGTCGTCGGGCTTCGAGGGATCGTGGAAGCTTCGGCCGTCTACGCGATTGTTCGAATGATCGATGAATCTCATCTTTCCGAAGCGGCGAAACGAGACGAGATTCAGCAATGTTTGAACAAGCTGCCGAACACGCGTGCAGCTGACTCGAGTCGAACAGATGTCCCGGCCGACATCCGGAGAATTGTCACGCGCATCTACGCGGCTGAGCGACCAGTTCGGCGATTCGCCGCACTTGCCCTCGTAGGCCGCAGTGACGAGGCCGATCGACTGGCCGCGGAGATCGAGCGCAACCTCGAGGAGCTTCCTCCGGAAGATCACTACACGTTCTTTGTGAGTCGGGCGGAGTGCCTATGGATGGTTGCCGACTTCCACAATGCAGGCGCATTCTATGGAGATGCCATGCGGCTTCGCCAAGACGTGACGGATGATGTGGTCAGAGCCGCGGAAAGCATCGCTTTGGCTCCCGGCAGTGCAACGCATGCCCGCGAGATTGAGATTGCGAGGGGTTGGCTCGAGCGTTGCGCGCATGAGTTCGTGCTCAGCACGGATCAGGACGTCTTCGATCGGGCAGAAGTTCACCGCTGCCTGTCCCTCGTTTTGGCGGGGCTGGGCCGAGTACGTGAATCACTCGCAGCGGCGGAGATCGCAGTGACCACTCCGGATCCTTCGAATCCCAGGGAGGGGTTCCTGAAGTTCAAAGCGCTGCAAGTGAAAGCGAAGGCTCAGCTGAGGACCGGCTCTCCATATGATGCAATCCGCACGATCGAACAGGCGCTCGCGATCGCACGTGGTCCATTGAGCCCAGGGAATTACAGCGTCCCTCGTTGTGCTTCGATTCGCGTCGTCGCTTACCAACAGACCGGGCAGTTTGCGGCTGCGGACGCAGACTTGAAGCTCGCATTGGAGTGGCAAGAGAAGCGCGAGCCTCTCCGAGGAGGTGAGATTGCCACGCTCTTACTCGCGCGCTCAGATCAGAAACTCTTGCTTGGAAAGCCAGAAGCTGCGCTCGTCGATCTCGAAGCGGCCAAGCATTGGAAAGAGCGCGAGCATCCCGTAGACCCCAACGCACTGGCCGGCATCGCCCGTCGACGGGCTATGTTGTCCACTCAACTTGGCGGGACCAATGCTGCACTGCAACAGTTGCAGAGCAGCGTGACCCGACTCGAAGCGAAAGAGCCGCAGGACCGGCAGGCACTAGCGGTGGCCTACATTCAGCGGGGATCTCTACTTCTCCGTCAAGACATGGTCAATGCAGCTGCCATCGACATTGAGCGATCGATTCGAATGCTCAGCGACCAAGCATCGACGGACAATCGGACGATCAGCTTGGCGCGCAGGATCCGCGCGAGCCTTCGGGATATTCGCGGAGACTACGTCGGCGCACTTGAGGATCTAACGTTTGGCGTGGATTGGTTTGAAGACCAGCCGACGAAAAATCAGCGGGACTTGGGTTTGCTGTACAGCGAGAGAGCTGTGATTCATCAGAAGATGCAAGGGCACGAGGCGGCGCGACGTGACATCGAATCGAGCATCGAAGCGTTGCAAGAAGCCTACCCCGACGGAGGTTTGGAACTGATCAGTGCCTACGCCAGCCGCGCAACCGTCGGGCGGGGGAGTGGTCGGTTGGCTGAGGCCGCGAGTGACCTACAGAAGGCAATCGATTGGCTTGAGCAGCGACCGTCGGTGAACCAGCGAACTCTGCAGATCTTCTATGGAAAGCGCGCCAGCATTCGCCGCGCCATGGGTGATCTGGACGGTGCACTCGTGGACTCGCAGACAGCCCTCGATTGGTTCCGCGCGCAAACGCCGCAAAAGCAGCGTTCCGTCGCGATGCGTGAGTTCGAAGTCGCAAACGTGAAGTTCGAGCTAGGGGCTCTGAAGGCGGCGCGAGCGCTGACGACGAAGAGTCTTCATTGGCTGAGGGGAAACCTTGCAAGCAACCATTGGGGACTCGCTTTGCGGCTGGAGACATTGGCACGAATTGAGCTGCAAGTTGGAAATGTTCCGTTGGCGCAAGAGGCGTTGGCTGAAGTTCTGAGCTTGGTGGAGAACGGCAAGCTGAAGGGAATGCGCTGGGTCATCTTGCAAGCAGAGGTCTTGGCAGCGAACGGCGAGTACGCAACTGCCGTGCGCCTCGCCGCTGAAGCCGTCTCGAACCTGCGTTCGTCCGCTGTAATGAACGACTGGAGCCTTGCTCGTCTCCTCTTGCGTCAAGCTAGAGTGCTCGTGTCGGCCGAGAAATGGAGCGATGCGAAGCCTGTCATCGAGCAGAGCCTGCGCTTGCATCGGGCAGTCTTTGGGAGTGATCACCGTTGGACTCGGGACGCAGCAGCGGTCCACGGAACGGTCATCCTCCACAGGTAAGGCGGGACAGGCAGCGTCCGCAGTCCTCGGTCTCCCCGTCGCTTAGTGGTCTCGTGCCGCACCAGCTCCAGCTGGGATGCGGATGTAGCTGACCAGCTTCTGCACCTCAGCACTTGGTGCGGGGGTGAGTCGTGAGACTGTCACGGTGACGAACAGGTTGACCAGCATTCCCAAGGCTCCGATCCCCTCCGGTGAGATGCCAAACCACCAGTGCTCCGCGTGGTTGAGGTTGGGTTGCACGAACTTGAAGTAGATGATGTAGCCGGCCGTGAAGGTGATTCCGGACACCATGCCTGCGATCGCGCCTGGGGCGTTCGTTCGACGGGAGAAGATGCCGAGGACGATCGCGGGGAAGAACGAAGAGGCTGCTAGACCAAAGGAGAATGCGACGACCTGCGCGACGAAGCCTGGTGGATTGATTCCGA
>CBESZZ010000119.1:0-8873 GCA_965534055.1 uncultured bacterium
TACGCATCAGAGTTTTTGGTGCTCGAGTGGTTAGGGGGTGGCAGAGACCTGACGGCCACCCGGACGCCGCGAAAACTAGTGGAGCCAGCCGGCGGAAGCCAGGATCTCGTTGTGGTTGGCAAGATCCTCCGCCGCATTGGGTGGGGAATCGCTGAATCAAGCTGAGTGTCGGCTGAGTCTGCTTCTCGGCCTGTTCTTGCGGGCAATCGGCCGAGAGCGACGCAGACGCGCGGTGGGCGGGTCGTGGCTCACCCTGGTTTCAAATCGGAAGTGGCGGCGAAATTTATGCGTGCGCTCGACCAGTGCTGGCTCTGACCCATTGGGTGGCGTGCATGCCGCCCGGCATTCCCCAAGCCAAGAAGCCACCTCCTGACCGTCTCCGTGACCGGTGGGAGGGGGCCAGTTTCCTGCAGATCTTCCGCTCCGGCGGCCAGCTGCAGGAGCGCGTCTTCCGCGGGGCAGCTTCTTCGCTTCTCCCAGCATCAGTCCCACGAATCGAACCATGAATCCCACTCAGCATTCACATCGCCCCCAGAAGCGTGCCATGCAGGGCGCGCTCGCGGCCGTCGTCGCAGCTCTAATCCCTTCGGTAGCCTCGGCCCAGTTTGCGCCGCCCGCGACGCAGAATGCACCGGCCGTCAGCGGCCTTGTGCACATCGTCAGCGCAGATCTCAACGGTGACGGCGACCGAGACCTCTTGGCCGCCGACGCCGCGAACGATCGCGTGCTCGTGTGGGCAAACAACCCGACTGGAACGTTCTCCGGCGCACCGTCGGCGATCATTCCATGCCCCGCCGGGGCGCGGCCGTTTCATCTCGCCAGCGGTGACCTGGACAACGATCCAGCGGGCACCGACGACCTGGTGATTTGCGAGCCTGGACTCAACCAAATGGCGATCGTCTTCCAGCCATCCGGCGTGCGCATCACGTTGGCGGGCTTCGGCGGTGGACGGCCGATCGCTGCCACGGTCATGGACAACGACCGCGATGGTCGCAACGACGTCTCGGTGATTGTGCAACCCGCGGGCGGCGGCGCTGGTCGCCTGTTTGCCGTGCAGCAGACCGGTCCGATGACGTTCGCAATCGCCGGCGCTTGGGCGACGCAGAACATCCCCCAGGATCTGGTTGCTCTCGACCTAGATGGTGACACTTGGCAAGACGTGGCCGTGGCCAACCAAGGTTCGGGCACGATCAGCCTGTTCCAAAACGCGGGCACGCCGGGGGTACCAAACTTCATCACTACCGTGCAGCCAAGCACTGTGATTCGTCCGGAGCGTTTGGCGAAGGGTGACTTCGACTGCAACGGTTTCGAAGACGTGGCGGTCACGTCGCGGTCGAACGGCGTGGAGACACTTGCTGCGCAAGGGCCCGTTGGCGCGGTCAACGTGCTGAACAATCCGATTCCAGTGCCGACTCTGGCGCTGTTCCGGGACATCGCTGTTGGCGACATCGATTGCGATGGTCAATACGACCTTGTGATCGCTGAAGGATCCATTCCTCCGGCCATCGGCCGCATGCGGATCCTGCGCAACCAAGGTGGTGGGGTGTTCGGTCCGGTGGTGAGCGTCAACTCGACAGGCGTCGCCTTCGTGCCGGCGATCGACATCTCGGATCTCACCGGTGAAGGCACGCCGGACGTTGCGTTCCTGAACGACAGCGCGAACACCATCGACGTGTTCGCCAACGAGTGCCCGATTTGCTGCCACATCTACGAGGGCGGTATTTCGGATCAGTTCAACCCGACGAGTCCACTGACGTCTCGCGAGCCATCGTGCCCGTGCCCGCCAGTGGCTGCATGGGCCGCCGGTCTGCCCGTGAACCCTTACTACGACCAGCCGTCCCTGAACACGCACTTCATTGAGAGCTTCGGCACCCTGCCACGGCCCATCATTGCAGCGTCGCTCGAGATTCGGATCCGCTCACAGAACCTCGCCGCGGTTGGCGATGCAGTCTTCGTTGGGTTCGATCCCGGGCCCGCCCAATGGGCGTTCCAGCGTCGCTTGGCGCAGCTCGCGGATACCAACTACTCGTGGGGTGGCGTGCAAACCGCCACGCTGCGCTTCGACCTGCAGAACATGCCTGGTGGCATGGACCTGCTGCCGCTGCTCAACAAGATCCGCTGCATCGATCTCGATATCTTGGACAACACGACGGTGGACTACGTCCGCTTCCGCATGACGTCGAGAGCGCGTTCCAACTGCAACTTGAACATGCGTCAGAGCCCATACATCGCTGGTCAAGCGACCGGCTGGTCGGTGTCAAACGCCAACCCAGGCGAACTAGTGGCTCTGCTGTTCAAGCTCGGTCAGCCGGGCATGGGGCCCTGTCTACCTTTGCCGTTCAGCGGTTGCTTCTGCCTAGACAACAGCGCGTCGGTCGTGGGGGTGAGTGTTGCTAACGGGTTTGGCAACGCGAACTTCTCCCTGAACATCCCCGCACTGCCCTTCCCGCCGTGCATCGACATCACGTCGCAAGCCGTGGCGCTGCCGTCTTCGGATTACGGCCCCACGTGGACTGCGCGCATCCACTAGTCGTCAACTGTTGATCAGTTGATGCTCAACGCAGAACGCCCGGGGCGAAGCCTCGGGCGTTCTGCGTTTCAACCGATCTAGTTTGTCCGGCCGGTCTAGCGCAACCGGTAGTCGACGGATCCGAAGTCGGGAGCGAAGTCGTTGGCGTCGTCGTTGACGAAATGAATTCGCACGGTGGTGAGGTCGGGCTGTAGCGAGCGCAGCACGCTCAGTGGCACAGCAATCTCCACTCGCGTGGCCTCACCAAGTGGCAGCGCTACCGTTCGACCGCGGGAGAGGCCGGAGAACGTTCCCTGATCCTGTTCGAACATCTCGTCACCGAACAGCACTAGCTCACTACCGATCGTTCCCGTGGGGAAGCCAGTGGTCGCGTCTTCGTCGAGGTCCATCATGATCAGGCATCGCGCGTAGGAAGTAGGCGGGCCGTTGATGAAGAACAGGTTCTCGGACGTGATGCTTAGGTAGAGGTTTACGCCGTCGTCGAAAACTTTGAGCTCTAGCCAATCGGGTCCGTCGGAGTCCGGGACATCTGCGGGATCGCGCACCGCAGAGGGCACGCGGATCCAATCGGTGAAGTCGCCGTCGATGGTGATCACCGGCGGTGGTCCCGGGATGGCGAGCATCTCGACTTCGTTACGTTCTTCGTTGCCTTGGGAATCGAAGGCGCGCAGGCAGAACCACACGTCTTCTTCGGGGACGAGATCCGTGATCGTGACCTTGTTTGGGTAGCGGTCGGGACCGATGCCGCCTAGATAGCCCTCGGTGATCTTCGGCACCACCACGGTGCGCTTGGCCTGCGCAAGCGTCGGGTCGCCAGCGAAGTCAAACGGCTGACTGCTTTGGTAGAGCGCGTAACTCACTCGGCTGCGGTCGAGCGCTACATCGAACTGAATCGTCGCACAGTTCGGCCCTTGTTCGATGGTTTGGATCCCGACCCGTGGCGTTGGTTCGCCGGGTGGGATGGGGAAGCCAATCTCTTGGTCGTTCCACGTGCTCGTCCAGGTCGGCGGAGTGACGTCCTCGTTGGTGCTCGTGCCGCGATCGCGCACGAACGTGTTGGGTAGCTTGATCAATTCGTCGGTCAGGAAGTGGAGGAAGCCGTGCACGTCTTGCGCTTCTCGAATGTCTTCCACGAGATCGGCCAGACCATCTTCACTGCGTCCGAACAACGTCTCGTGGGAGATCCCCGGACCTTCGGCGTAACCCAAGCTCAACACGCGAAAACCATCGGGCCTGTTGGCTTCGACGATGATCTTCGGGCCGACATTGAACTTGTTGTCGGCGAAGAAATACGGATCAAACGACTGCGTCGCGGACGAGTTGAGCCGGAAGCTCTCCACGAGCAGGAAGTCGATCGCCGGGCGCGTGTTGACGCGGTAGTGCGGGTAGCGCGGGTCGAAGTAGAACAGTCCGCGGTTCTGCAGCAGCAAGGATCGCGGATAGCGCTGCTTGAAGTCTTGCAGGAACTGCGCGCACCCCGGTGCCGTCCACTCGAACTCGCCAGGGTTTGGACTGGTCGGATCGGTGAAGTTGTTTGGCGCGCATGTGTCGAGCGTGTCCAAGAACAAACCGTCGCATCCATAGCCGCGACCGAAGTCCTTCGTCAGGAGTTCCCGTGAGCCGGGAATTCCGTCGCGCGAAAACGTCATTTCGTCGAGGGCTTCGAGCCACGCGGGATCGCCCGGGTTGACGAAGCAGCCGCCGAAGAAGGTGTTGCGGTCGGGCTTGCCGTCGCCGCGCTGCGTCGGGTCGGCATCGACGGAGTTGTCGTCCAGATAGAAAGATGCGTAGCCCGTGCCGGCCAACGAGGGACTACCGCGGCGATCGATGCCGACCAACGAATCGCCGTCCGCGTCGGGTCCGCGCGGATCGACGCGCGGGCCCGTCCCATCGCCGACGAACCGTGGATCGAGCAGCATCTCTTCGTCGGTGACCAGCGCGGTGCGCAGGTCTTCGCCGATCGACAGGTAGCCGAGCACGATCACGTCATCAGCGGGATCGGTCGGGTCCAGTCCGAGCTGAATTTCCGTGATGATTTCGGGTCGCACGAGTCCCGCGAACGGGTGCAGGATGACCAGGTCGTGGGCTTTGGAAAGCGCAATGGTTTCCGCATCAAATCGCCCGTAGTGGATCAGGTAGTTGTCGATCCCCGCGATCGCGGTTTGCAGGTTGTCGATGACTGGCAGCGCCAGCTCGAACGGTTCACCTGGATGGCCGAACGGGTTGCCCGGCACGACGCCGCGCGCGCGCAGTCTGAACGTGGCTGGCTTCGGATCGCGAAAACCCAAGTCATCCAGCGCATTCCACTGCAGCGTGTACTCGACGCCGTCCGGGGATGTCCGCAGACCGCGAGAGTCTTGACCCTGGGAGAACCGACCCGGTCGAAAGCTGCGGCCGTCGTCTACCGACACTTCGATCTCCACATCGGCGACGTCGCTGTCCGGGTCGGCGAGCGTGAACGTGATCGGGATGCTTCCCTCAGCGTTTGCGCCAACGTCCACAGCGAGTTGCATGATCGAAGGTGCCGTGCCCGTGGGTGTCGGATAGCTCGGGCCACCGCCCTGGCTACACGCGGTCAGCAGGGTTGCAGCAACCATCCCCGCGAGCAGTTGAGAATGAGTGCGGATCGAGTTCATCGATGGCATTCATCGACGCGATGGGGGCCTCGGCGCGTGCCTGCTTGGGACCTTGTCTCGAATGGGTACGAACTACTGCGTGACAGGCCGCCACTTCACGCGGGAGAGGTCGTAGGACCCTTCGGATAGGTCTCTCGCGCGTTCTACGTCCACCCGGATCTTGCCGCTGCGATCGACGTGCACGCGGCGGACAGCGCACAGTCCTGCGCCGCGAATGTTGATCCAATCGCCGCGAGTGACCGTTGCCGCCGCGCGTTTGGCATTCTTGCCTTTCTTATTCTCGGTGTCTGTTGCGGCGATGGATCGTTTTGTGGATTCGTCGATGTGGGTTGCGATCCAGTCATTGCGAACCGCGCACAGGTCACAAGCTCCGCAGCCTGCGTCCGGTCGTTCCGCATCCTCCAGCGGGGCTGGAAGCCCAAAGTGCGCATGCAACGTGGCCTTGCGGCAGCCATCGGGCTGCCCGGCGTACTGCACCATGGCCAGCAGTCCACGCAGGTCGCGTTCGCGTTTGTCTTCGGGGAGCCACGTGGCGATCTCATCGGCGTCCGGAGTGCGCAACCACTCGAAGTCTCGTCCCAGATCGCCGGCGGTGCACCCAGCAGTTCGCAGCAGTCGCAAACACGTTTCGACGCGGCCGTCGTGGCGGTTCTTCAGCAAGAACGTCGCGCGCAGATCCTGCACGTCCACCGTCGCGACTCGCTCTCCCAAGCCGGACAGAAACATCACGACTTGCATCATGAAGTCGCGGTTGGGGTTGGCCCATTCGGTGAAGTTGCGTTGGATCGCCAGGTCTTCTTCGAACCACAACAACTCGCACAGGCTGCCGTTGCCGTCACGTCCCGCGCGTCCGATTTCTTGGTAGTAGGCCTCGAGCGTTCGCGGGATTTGCCAGTGCACGATTGCGCGGATGTCGGGCTTGTCCACACCCATGCCGAACGCGTTGGTGGCGAGGATGACCGCGTCTTTGGATGCCAAGAACAACCGCTGCTGCTCGCGGCGTTCGTGCGCGCTGAGCTTGCCGTGGTAGACGAGCGGTGTGATGCCCCGGCGCTGCAGCGATTCTTCGAGCGCGAGCAGGTCGCGAATGAGCGCTGTGTAGACGATCGCGGGTCCGCCGGTGCGCCCCAGCGTGTCGAGCAGTCGTTCGGTCTTGTCCTCAGCGTGGGTGATGTCGCGTACCGACACGCAAAGGTTCGGTCGATCGATGCCCGTGTGGAAGAGCACGGGATCGTCCATCTTGAGCGCGGCACGGATGTCCCCTTGGACTTCCGGCGTGGCGGTTGCGGTCAGCGCGATGACCGGCGGGTTGCCGAGACGTTCCCGCACCGCACCGAGTTCTCGGTAGTCCGGCCGGAAGTCGTGACCCCAGTGGCTGACGCAGTGAGCTTCGTCGACGGCGAATCGCTCGACGTTGAGCTGCTGCACCCACTCGAAGAACCCTTCAACCCGAAACCGTTCCGGCGTCACGTACAGCAGCTTGATTGCGTCTTTGGTTCCCGCGCTGTCCTGGACTCGTGCTAACCGGTCGAGGCGTTCCTTGCGGTCGAGCATGCTGTGGACGCAGGTCGCCGGCAGACCTCGAGCTTCGAGCGCCGCGACCTGATCGCACATCAACGCGATCAGCGGGCTGACGACCAGCGTGAGGCCGTCGAGCATGAGCGCGGGGAGCTGATAGCAGAGCGACTTGCCTTCGCCGGTCGCCATGATCACCACCGCATCGCGACCCGCGAGAACGGTTTCGACGACCACTTGCTGTTCGCTGCGGAACTCGGGGTAGCCGAAGTAGTGCTGCAGTGCTTCGCGGGGATTCATGGGATTCTTGACTGGTGGGTGAACCGGTCATGGTGCCGCATTCAAGTCCTCACAGACAGTGCGAGTCTCGCTTCGGATTTCTGGTTGCCGAAGCGCCGGTCCGACACACCGAAGGGCAATGCAGCATTCTCCTACGTCCGGCCTGCGCGGGTTCCGCGCCTTGCCGCCCGGTCGCGCCGCCGCGGCGAGCTCTAGAGCAGATTCCCACGTCGAGTTGAGGGCCCAAACCCAAAATGACGACGCCTCGGAGTCTGACGCGCTCGGCGAAGGGGAGCCGCCAGCCACTCTGCAGTTCGCGGCGTGCGATGCGGTGCACACCGATGCGGAAGCGCGACTCTTCGCCTTCGGCGAGCAGCGTCTGTCCGATGCTGAGTGTTTGGCGCTCGTGTTGCGAGGAGCTGGTGTGCACGGCGATCCGAAAGCAGATGCGGTTGGGGAAGCCGCTTCAGCGGAACACCGCTTGGCGGGGTTCGAGCATCACGCGAGCCGGCTCGTGCGCCGCTTCGGTGGGTTGATGGAGCTGGCTTCTGCGGAGCCTGAAGAAGTGGTGCGGTCGGGTCGCGTGGCTCCGGCCCGGGCTGCAGCACTCGCCGCGGCGTTCGGTTTGGCGCGTCGTCTGGTGGAGACGCGCGTGCGGCCAGGTGTGACGGTGCGGGGAGGTGCCGATGTCGCGCGGGTGGTGGCGGGTCGGTCGCGCGGCGAGAAGCGGGAGGCGTTCTATGCCCTGTTGCTCGATTGCCGGTTCCGGATTCAATCCATGCGCTTGGTGAGCGTGGGTGGGCTTGCAGCCGCGCCGGTACATCCACGCGAGGTCTTCCGCCCCGCCGTTGCAACTGGGGCTGCAGCGATCGTCGTCGCGCACAATCATCCCAGCGGCGATCCGACACCGTCCAAAGAAGACCGCGCTGTTACGAAACGACTCGTGGCCGCTGGGGAGTTGGTCGGCATCGAGCTGCTCGACCACGTGGTGGTGGGCCGGTCGCGATACTTCAGTTTCGCGGATGATCGGGAGCATCCGATCCCCTGACCCTGGGACTCAAACGCCGCTGGCCAGGCGCACCAGGCCCGCGAGTGCTGCGGTTTCAGCACGAAGGGTGAGTGGGCCCAGGCTGCATGGCGCGAAGCCTGCCTGGATCGCTAGGTCAATTTCCTCGGAGGTCAGACCACCTTCTGGACCCGTGAGCAACACCGCGGGCTGGGGGTCCCGACCGCCGCCGGCCGTGGGCAGCGGTGGGGAATCTGACCCTGTGGCCACCCAGCGCGTTCGCGGCAACTCCTCGCTGGCGGTGGTGAGCCAATCACTGAGGGTTCGGACTGGGTGTACGTGGGGAATATGGCTGCGATCACACTGACCGCTGGCTGCCGCGACGATGCGTCGCCAGCGCTCGACGCGCTTGGCGGATTTGTCGACTTCCTCTCCGGCTCGGGCCGACTGGGATCCTCCCGACCCAGACCCTGCCGAGCCCGCACGGTTGCGGACTGCTGATCTCACCGCGGACCGCGCGGTGACCAGGGGCCAGAATGCGGCCGCACCGACCTCGGTGGCGTGTTCGAACAGCCAGTCGGCACGAGGGCCTTTGGGTGGCGCGAAGGCCAGATGGATGGGGGCGATCAGTCCGCGAGTGATGGCCTCCGGGGGCGTGCACTGCAGGGTCAGGCTGGACGAGCTGGTGGCGACGACGGTGGCGTCTAATTCGCTGCCGCGGCCATCGAACAGCCGGATTTGGTCGTCGACGCGAACCCGCACCACGCGGGCAAGGTGATGTGCCACGGCTCCTGACAGCTTTGCAGTGCCAGCGGCGGGCAATGGATCCACGAGGTAACGGCGTGCCATCGATCGCCGATGATTCCCGCGGATGGGGCCCAGGGACACAAAAAAGGGATCCTCCAGC
>CBESZZ010000120.1:0-8864 GCA_965534055.1 uncultured bacterium
CCGAGATTGGCGCGGTGGTGCGTGCGGACCATTTGTTGAGCTTCGGCCCGGCGGGACCGCTCCAGGTTCATGGGCAGTTTCCGGACTTTCGGCGAATGCAGGCGGTCGATGCTCCCATTCGAGCCAGTGCTTGCGGGTAGCTGCGTTTTCTGGGTCAGCGGGTTGCCGCTGCGATCCAACGTGCCTGCCGTGCGCTCGTGGATCGATCCGGCGAGCCGGGTCTTGCTCGCCATGCAGCTTGTGCCGCGCGGCTTGTGGACTGTCGGATTGCAGGCGTGGCGGGTGCAATTGGATTCCCGGCAGTTGCTACGGAGTTCGCGCCGGTTTCGGTGTTCTAGAGCTTGCAGCCATCGCTGCGAGAGTCGGTGCGCTATCGCTGGACGTAACTACCGCGATTCTGCGCCGCGAGATCCTGCAAGAATGGGGGCCCGCCTTCTCCACCGGTGAACACCGTGTGGATACGCGCCTGGCGATACTGATTGAGTTGGTTGACGACGCTGAGAATTGCGCCCGGTGACTGGTAGTCGCCAACGGTGGGGTTCCCGTCGGTGAGCACGAAGATCTCGTCAACACGCGTTTCGTTGGGCTCCAGCATGACGTCTGCACCGTCACCCAAGGCCATGATGAGAGCATCGCCAAGATTGGTGCCGCCCTTGGGACGCAACCGTCCGAAGCGATGGGTTAGCGACGTCCCGGATCTGCCGGCGCGGACTGGTGCCTTGGAAAGCGCTTTGGCCGTGTCGGAAAAGACGATGATGCGGAACGTGAATTCCGGACGCATGCTTTGTACGGCCAGAGCTGTTTGGTGCGTTGCAGCCTGCAAGCGCGTGAACTCATTGCCGGCGGTCGATGTGTTCAAGCCAGGAGGCTTGGGCACCATCGTTTTCATGCTTCCCGATCGATCGATGATGAAGACCACGTTGCGGCCCACGACCTCGATGCCATAGAAGGTCGACTGCGTGCGACCTGAGGAGCGAGCGACGGTTCGTGTGGGATCGCGTTCTACCTTGGAGGGATCCGGCAGCAGCTCGAGCTTGCCACCCTCGTCCTCAAATTGTTTCCGCCACAGCTCGGGTTGGTGGCAGGGGAACGTCGCTCCGGTCCAGCGTGTCAGTAGCGTGTGGGCGCGGCGCGATAGAATGGGCGAAGCTTGGTCGTTGACCAGCGCCACCAGTGGATCGCTGGGGACCGCGTGTGATTCCAGCACGCGAATCAGAGTTTCTACGAGGTCCGGCGACCGGTGGTCTTCGGCGAGGTCGAGCAGCACCATCGCAGTCGCCCAATCGGCTCTGGGCGCGTGCTTTACCGCGGAAACAGCGATGTCCAGGCGACGGCGCGGAGTCAGTTCGAGCTTTCCCAGTCCGAGCAGAAGCTTGCGGGCCAGGGCCTGGGCGACCACTGGATGGTCTTCCATGCGCAGCGCGCGGCTGGCGAGGGTGAGGCTTTCTTCGGTGCGCACCTGCTGGATAGCTTCTGCCGCCGCCAACCGAACCCGCGGATCGCGCGCGAGGAGCGCGGCTTCGAACGCCGAGAAGAACGTCGAGTTGCCCCCGCGCCTGGATGCGAAGCTCAGAACCTGCAGCGCCGCGACGCGATGCGTGATCAGCAGGTCTGAGTCTTCGTCGGGGGTTGTTGTGAGCTGGTTGGCGTCCGCCAAGGCCTTCTGGTTGGGACTGCGGTCCGGACCGCGCGCAATACGGGCGAGGTCCGCCCAAGCGGCGGCTGGTGCGGATCGAACCAACGCGCCCACGGCGAGCTGGCGTATCTGAGGGCCGAATGCGTCGAGTGTCGTTTGGCCGTAGCCGCACGCGGCCAGTGACAGCAAGGGCCTGGTAAACGCGCCGTCTTTCTTGGTTTCGACCCAAGCAATGATGCGATTGAGCAACGCGAAGTGGCTTCGAGACTCTGCCGGCAAGACCTGATCTTTGCCGGTGATCGCGTTGTAGATCGTGCCTTGGCGGCCGGTGCCCGCTGGTTGGATGGCGATGTGCATGTCCATCCAGCCGTCGTCATAGGCTTCGGCCCATCGTGTGACGCACTGCGCGACGCGGGCTCGAAGCCGTTGTTCGACCCGTTCGTCGGCGACAAGCTGGGCCGGGGATGGCGTTGCCGGTCCGGGTACTGACTGAGGTTCCTGCAGGCCGCCGGCTCGTGGCACCGGCGACAGGCCGGCAGAGCGGGCTGGGAGCGTGTGGCAGCTACCGATCGCAAGCACTGCAACGGTTGCAATCATTCTTTGCCCACACCAGGAGCGTGGGGCAAGAACTGTCCGAGGGGTCGTTTCGCGCAAGGCTGCGTTCCTTGAATGAAGATCGAAGTCTGTCGGGTGCGAAGCCGCTCGAATGAGCTGGGACGAGACATCGTGGATGCAGCGGGGGTGGCTTGAGCATAGCCGTTGGCGGCAACTCTTGGGATACTCGGTGCTCTTCGGGACCTTGCCAAACCGCGATTTGCTTGTGAGTGTGTGCCAGACGGGCTACAGGAGTGATGCCGTAGGCCGAAGCGGGAGCGTCTGGTTGGCCCTGACGCCCTACCTTTGTGGATTCGGCAACCCGTTTCTTCTCTCGGTTCACAGATCTGGTGCACAGACCGGATCCGTAGATCACTGAACAGCAACCTTCCAGCCAAGATCATGACCTTCGCCATCGACCCCCTCCCCTACGGCTACGACGCGCTCGATCCATACATCAACAAGCGCACGATGGAGCTGCACCACGACAAGCACCATCAGGCGTACTGCGACAAGTTCAATGCCGCGTTGGAGGGTCATGCTGACCTACAGAATAAGTCCGCGGAAGAGCTGCTTCGTGGGCTGAGCTCATTGCCGGATGCCGTGCGCGGGGCTGTGCAGAACCACGGGGGCGGCTACGTCAACCACGCGATGTTTTGGCAAATCATGGGCCCGAACGCAGGTGGCACGCCGTCCGGAGAGCTGGGCGAGGCCATCAACAAAACCTTCGGCGACTTTGATTCGTTCAAGACGAAGTTCAACAACGCCGGCGCTGGCCAGTTCGGCAGCGGCTGGGTTTGGCTGACCATGGACAAGGGCCGCATGGAGATTACGGCAACGCCGAACCAGGACAGCCCGCTGTCCCACGGCGCCGAAGTCATCATGGGCAACGACGTGTGGGAGCACGCCTACTACCTCACCTATGAGAACAAGCGCCCCGAGTACCTGAAGAACTGGTGGAACGTCGTCAACTGGGATGAAGTCGCTAAGCGGTTCGCGCGCGCCAAGAGCTGATTGCGTGCATCGGCGCCTCCCTGAACCAGATCGTTCAAGACTGCAAGACGCAGCGTGCCCCGCGCTCGCTGTTGAGAAGCTGTCGGTCATCCATCGAGGCGCCTTGGAACCCAGTGTCGAAGACGTCACGTTCACGGTGGCAAACGGCAGTCTGACGGCAATCGTGGGCCCCAACGGCGCGGGCAAGAGCACGCTGGTGGAAGCGATCGTGGGGCTTCTGCCCACAGCTTCTGGCACGGTGCGTCTCGCGGGAGGTTCCCTGCGCGACGCCCGTGGTTCCCTCAGCTACGTGCCACAAAAGGAGCGCGTCGACTGGGACTTCCCGGTTGCCGTGCGGGATGTGGTGGCGATGGGGCTCTACCACGAGACCGGGTTCATCCGTCGCTTGCGCCCTGAACAGCGCGATCGCGTGAGTTCTGCGCTTGAGCGAGTCGGCATGGAAGACTTTGCCAATCGCCCCATCGGCCGACTGTCCGGCGGGGAGAAGCAGCGCGTATTTCTTGCCCGCGCTCTTGTGGCGGATGCGGTGTTGCACCTATTGGACGAACCGCTGACAGGTGTCGATGCCGCCACCCAGACCATCGTTTGGCGGATCTTGCGTGAGCTGACCGATGCGGGACGAGCGGTCGTCCTCGTGCATCATGATCTGGGCGCGGTGCGGCGCCATTGCGATGCCGCAGTGTTGCTCAATCGCCGGATTGTTGCGCTGGGCCCCGTAGATGAGGCGCTTTCCTCAAAAGCCGTTGCGTTGGCCTACGGCGTCGATTTCGAGTCTTGAGTGCATGGCCACGTTGGTGGCGGCGACTTTGGAATCAGGTCGAAGCCACGGTGAGCCGCGCTTCGATCGCGGTGACCACTTCGCTCGTTAGGTCGTCGAAGGAGCGGTTGCCGTCCAGGCGCAGGTCCGCATGGTGCGCGGAAGCGTCGACCCAATGCTCGTGCATGGGACGCACGGTCTTCTCGTACTGATCCAAGATGTTCGAAACCTTGCGGCCGCGCTCGACCGCGTCACGTCGAATGCGCCGAAGCAGCCGCAGATCCGGCGGAAGATCCACGTAGACGGAAAGGTCGAAACGCTCTCTCAAGGTGGCTTCCGCAAACAACAGAATGCCTTCCACGATCAATACCTGGGTGGGCGCCTGGTGGTGGGTTTGCGGGGACCGGGTGTGCGTTTCGAAATCGTAGACCGGCACCTCGACGGATTCGCCTGCGTGCAGAGCGTCCAGATGCGTGGACATCAACGCCGATTCGAGTGCGGCAGGCTCGTCGTAGTTGAAGGTTGCGCGCTCGGCTGGCGTGAGGTGGGACAGATCGTGGTAGTACGAGTCGTGCGCCAACACCGCGGCGCTCGTGCCGCGTTCGCCAAGCGCGCGCACCAAGGACTTGGACACCGTGCTCTTGCCGCTGCCGCTGCCGCCGGCGACTGCCACCACGACGGGGCGTGTGGGGCCGGATGGTGGGGAGGTCTTGCCGTTGGTTCGGGGGTCGCGCATACGCCGTAGACTACGGGGAGGTCCGCCGCGCACCCACTTGGGATTTGGCACTTGGGGTTTGGCGAGCTCTGCGGAGACGGCAACGACGCGGCTTTCCGCTGGCACGACCCCCGGGGGGGCATGCTACCGTTTCGGCCCAACTGCAATTCGATAGGTCGATCCCATGAAAATGCGCGCCGCTGTGCTGACTGAATTTGGCAAACCCCTCGTCATCAAAGAGGTTGAGCTGGCTGCTCCGAAGGCCGGTGAGGTCTTGGTGAAGGTCAAGGCCTGTGGTGTCTGCCACACGGATCTGCTCACGGCGAGCGGCGGTGACCCAAGCGGCTACGCGCCCTGCGTGCTGGGCCACGAAGGCGCTGGGATTGTGGAAGCCGTGGGTGACGGAGTTTCGTCGGTGCAGCCCGGCGATCACGTGGTCACCCTGTTCTCGCCTGAGTGCGGGAAGTGTGAGCACTGCATGAGCGGCAAGACCAACATTTGCATGGCGATTCGGGAGCAGCAGGGGCAGGGTTTTCTGCCTGACGGAACACCCCGGCTATCACTGAACGGGGAGCCGCTGCGCCATTTCATGGGGACTAGCACTTTCGCCGAATACACGGTGATGCCCGAGATCGCGCTCGCGAAGGTTGCGAAGGAAGCGGGCTTCGCCGCGATCTGTTTGTTGGCCTGCGGTGCCACGACGGGGATTGCTGCGGCCCTCTACAAAGCAAAGGTGCATGCCGGATCCACGGTTGCGGTCTTCGGTGCGGGGCTGGTTGGCCTCGGTGCGGTTTTGGGCGCCAAGCTGCAGGGTGCCGAGCGCATCTTCATCGTCGAGCGCTCCAAGGCGCGCCGCGATCTGGCGCGCGGTTTTGGCGCGACCGACTTCGTTGAAGCTGGCGATGGCGCGGTGCAGCATATTCTCGATGCGACGCGCGGTTTTGGTGCGGACTACACGTTCGAAGCGACGGGGAACGTGCAGGCGATGACGCAGGCGGTCGAGGCTTCGAGGATGGGTTGGGGGCTTTGCACGGTGTTGGGTGTGGCGGGCAAGGGACAGACCCTCGACATCGTTCCTCGACACTTGATCACTGGCCGGACCGTGCAAGGTGGCAGCTTCGGTGGCGCGAAAGGTCGCACGCACGTGCCACAACTGGTGGACATGTATGTGCGCGGAGAGTTGCCCTTGGATGGGTTCGTGTCGCACGAGCTCACGCTGGATGAAGTCAACAAGGGGTTCGAGTTGATGGAAGCTCAGGACGGCATTCGTTCTGTCGTGCTCTTCGATTGACGCCTCCCGGCGCGGAGGTTCGCGCCGCCGTTTTTGAGTCATCGACCCGCCGGAACATGAGCAAGCAAGACACCGAAACCCTCGGCCTCGTTCGCAACGAAGCGGGTGAGCGCCTGGACTACACCTTCACGCGGCCAGGTGGCGTGGCGACGGGGCAGGCGACGCTGATGGTGATTGGGCACGGAGTTACGGCCAACAAGGATCGTGCGTGGGCGGTGAATCTCGCGGGTGCGTTGGCTGTCGCAGGCTTTCCATCGGTGCGCTTCTCGTTTGCTGGCAACGGCGATTCCGAAGGCCGCTTCGAAGACGCCACGGTGACCAAAGAACTCTCCGACCTCGGCGCGATTCTTGACGCTGTCAACCAACACCTTCCGGGTATGCGCTGTGGTTACGCAGGCCATAGCCAAGGTGGCGCCGTCGGTGTGTTGCGCGCAGCGATGGATGATCGCATCCGTGCTCTCGTGTCTCTCGCTGGCATGGTTCACGTGGCGGAGTTCGCGCAGCGAAAGTTTGGCGACCAAGAAGCCGGCCAATCGCTGATGTGGGACAAGCCCGAGTGCCCCTTGTCGACCCAATACATGGCGGACATGCAGTGCCTGGGTTCGACCGTGGAGGCCGCAGCGCAAGTCACGGTGCCCTGGCTGTTGGTGCACGGAATCGCCGACACTGTGGTGCTCCCGCAAGACACGGAAGACGCGGCTGCGGCAGCACGAACCGAGGGCAACACCGCGGTCGCCGTGGAATGGCTCGCAGATCACGACCACGTCTTCTCCGCTGATGAAGGTGCTGCCATGGCGCAGTCCGTCGTGAGCTGGCTATCCGCAACCGACACCGACTCAAACCCTTCATGAACACCACGTGCTCCCTACGCGCGCGGCTGCCCGTCGCCGCTGCGTTGCTTCTTTTCTCGAGTCTTTGGCTAGTCGGCAGTTGTCAGACGAGTCGAGCTGGCCAGTTGCACATCGATGAGATTGTCGATGGCTTGTTCGTGGCGCAGGTCAGTGGCGTCGAGGCTCGCTTGCGGGGGCTCTCCGTCGTGGATCAATCTACTGCATGGGCGTGTGGTACGGGGGGCACCTGCATTCGGACCACCGATGGTGGAGTCACCTGGGAGCGAGTCCTCGTGCCCGCTGCATCGAAGCTCGACTTCCGTGATGTGGAGGCGTTTAGCGCAGAGCGGGCGTTGCTCATGGCCGTGGATACACCAGCTCAAATCTTGCTTACCGAAGATGGCGGACGGAGTTGGATCACGAGCTATCGGGACGATGACGAAGACGCGTTTCTCGACGGGATCGCGTTCTGGGATACTGACCGCGGGGTGGCGTTTGGCGACCCAACAGATGGCGAATTCACCGTGTTGCGGACCGTCGATGGTGGCCGCACCTGGATGCGCGTGCCCGGCGAAGATCTGCCGAATCCCGAGCCAGGTGAGGTCGGGTTTGCAGGAAGCGGAACCGGCGTCACCGCCTTCGGCCGCGGAGGTGCGCTCATCGGCACCGGTGGGAAGCGTGCGCGGATCCTGCGAAGTGCGGACTACGGGCGCACGTGGCGGGCTGAGTCCGTCGACATGCTGCAAGGCTCAGATTCCACGGGCGTGTTCGCCGTGGCGATGGATGCGAACGGTCGGGGATTGGCAGTGGGCGGTGACTTCCGTCAACCAAACGAGCGTATTGGCACTGCCGTGCGTAGCGACGATGGAGGAGTTACCTGGGTACCCCCGGCGTTGACGCCACCGCTGGGCTATCGATCGGGTGTCGCGTTCGTTCCGAGTGCGATCCAAGGCAGACCGGTGTTCCTCGTTGTTGGCGAGACCGGTGTCGACGTCACCACCGATGGCGGTCGTTCGTTTCAGTCGCTTCAAACGGTTGGCTTCGACACCGTGGACTTTGCGCCCGACGGAACCGGCTACGCCAGTGGGGAAGATGGGCGAGTCGCGAAGTTCGTCTTCGCCCGAAAGCTCGCGTCCGCGCCGCTACCCACGTCGCGCGCCTCGACCGAAACCGATGCCGACGACAGGCTCTTGCCCGATGTGGACACGACCGATGGCAGCGACTGAAATGGCGGGTTCTGAAGAATCACATCCTGCTTGCGATCGTGCGGCGATGCCCGGCGATGGCCGCGTGCACGGGCTCTTGGATATTGGAGCCAACCTGACGCACGAGTCGTTCCGCGGGGATCTTCCTGTGGTTCTCGAGCGCGCCAGGATGGCCGGCGTCGAACGCCTCGTGTCGACGGGGACAACCCTCGACGCCAGTCAGGCTGCGTGCGCTTTGGCGCAAAAACACCCGGGCGTCCTGTGGAGCACCGCAGGTGTGCATCCGCACGATGCGGCGCAGGTCAGCCCCGAGACTCTCCCCGCGATTCGTGAGCTTTTCGAATCGCACCCGCAGACGGTGGTGGCCGTGGGTGAGTGCGGGTTGGATTTTGCGCGGGACTACTCGCCGCGTCCGGTGCAAGAAGCGGTGTTCGCCGCGCACCTAGAGCTGGCGGTTGAGCTTGGGGTCCCGATGTTTCTCCACGAGCGGGATGCCCACGAGCGATTTGCGGCGATGCTGCAAGAGTACGGAGTCCCGGGCAAGGTTCCCGTGGTGGTGCATTGCTTCACCGGCGATGAGGCTGCGCTCGACCGCTATCTAGAGATGGACTGTCACGTTGGAATCACGGGTTGGATCTGCGATGAGCGACGCGGTGCCCATCTCCTCGATTTGGTCGGGCGCATTCCAGAGAATCGATTGATGTTGGAGACGGACGCGCCGTTCCTCATCCCGCGGACGATGCCGAAGCCGCCGACTCCGCCGTCGAAGAATGCGACAGGCGAAGTTGGGGCACCGCGGAAGCAGCGTCGCGGCCGCAGAAG